>JAKPEE010000155.1 GCA_029552125.1 Bacillota bacterium
GCTAAGCAGGTTGAGTCCCTTTTTGCTGATCCTCTCACCGTAATCCAAAACATCTACTACAGCGCTGCTGCCGCCCTTCTGTGTGCAGCCCAGGGACTTTTCTTCCAGGGTGGTGATTCCGCCCCGCCGGTTGCCCGGCGAAGGATTTTCATAAACAGGCTGCCCGTAAGAAATATAGTATTCTTTGAAATCGTTAATTAGCCTGACTATCTTTTCAAAAACATCCCGGTTCAGAGCCCGCTCCATCAGCAGGGTTTCAGCCCCAAACATCTCCGGAACCTCTGTGAGGATGGTGCTGCCTCCGTGAGAAACCAGCATGTCAGAGAAAACGCCTGCCAGGGGATTGGCCGTGATCCCGGAGAAGCCGTCGGAGCCGCCGCACTTCAAGCCGGCCACCAGCGCTGAAACGGGGCAGGGTGTGCGCTTGAACTGCCTCGCGTAGGACAGGAGCCGGTCGACAAGGGCCCGCCCGGCGGCAATTTCATCCTCCACCTCTTGAGCCACCATGAACTTGACCCGGTCCCCGTCGTAATCTCCAAGCACCTCTTGAAACGCTTCCACGTGATTGTTTTCACAGCCAAGACCTATCACCAGGACGGCGGCGGCGTTGGGGTGATTCACCAGGCCGGCCAGAAGTTTCTGTGTAGCCAGCTGATCCTCGCCAGTCTGAGAGCAGCCGTATGGATGCTTAAATTCATATATCCCGTCAATGTTTTCCAACCCTTTAATCTCACGCCGGGCCCGTTCAGCGATCAACTCGGCGATCCGGTTGACACAGCTGACCGTGGGGATGATCCAGATCTCGTTTCTCACCCCCACCTGCCCGTTTTGTCTCCGGTAACCGGAAAAAGTTTTGCCGCTGTCTCTTATTTCAAGTTTTACAGGCACAGGCCTGTACTCATATTGCATAATGGGGCCGAGGCCCGTTTCCAGGTTATGCTCATGCACCCAACAGCCGGCCCTGATCCTTCTCTTCGCTCTCCCGATGGGAAAACCATACTTGATCACTTCTTCGGCCTGGCCGATGTCTTTTAACGCAATTTTATGGCCTGCAGCAATATCTTCCAGGGGTGCAATAGCGCCGCCGGCAAATTCAATTGTCTGGCCCCGCTTGAGAGCAGCCAGGGCTACCGCAACATTGTCTTTTTCGTTGATTTTTAGCACAGCCATCATCTTGCCAACCCCGCTTGTTGTTCCCTGTTAAGACTTATTTCCCTATTCTCCACCGGCAACGCGGGCCACCGCCTTTTTCATCCCCTCATGCACGATTCTCTCCAGGTCAGCGGCCACTCTTTCGGCAAGCCCGGGAATTTTATTAA
>JAKPEE010000004.1 GCA_029552125.1 Bacillota bacterium
TCTATGCAAACCAATACCCCTGTGCTCGTTGAATTAAAAGAAGAAGTCCAAAGGGAGTTGAAACGTTTACGGCAAAGACAGGCGCATGGCTTAGAGTATCTCAATAACGTTCCCCTGTTTCGTAGTGGCAGTAACTTCACCGAATGGTTTTGAAGCAGTTAAATGAAAAAAGTGTTGTTTAATCTGAATGCGGGGTTTCTAAATACCTACAGTGCCTTGACACGATCTTTGTTTTGCTGAAAACTGAGCCATCAGGTGCGATTATGCTATAATATAATTCAGTTTAAAATTTGTACTGAAAGGGGTAAGTACGCCATTAACCATGACAAACTGGCCGATCTGCTGACCCGGGTGCAGCAAGGCGCCCTTTCTGTGGAGCAAGCCCTGGAACGCCTGCGTACACTGCCTTACGAGGACCTGGGTTTTGCCAAGGTAGATCATCACCGGGCCCTGCGCAAAGGCTTTCCCGAAGTAATATTCTGCCCCGGCAAGACTACGGCACAGATAGTGGACATTGCCCGGCGCCTGGCTTCCACCGGGGCCACTGTTCTGGCTACCCGGGCGGCACCTGAGGTTTATCAGGCTGTACGCAGGGAATTACCCGGAGCCGAATACAGCATGGTTGCCCGGGCCATTATTATTCGCGGCGCTGAGAAGCTGGAGCCGGCCGGGAATATCGGGGTTATTTCCGCGGGAACGGCTGATCTGCCCGTGGCCGAAGAGGCGGCTCTAACGGCGGAGTTGATGGGTGGCCGCGTGAACCGCGTCTACGATGTAGGTGTAGCCGGTATACACCGCCTTTTTGACAACTGGGACAGGCTATCCAAGGCCCGTGTTCTGGTGGTGGTGGCCGGCATGGAAGGAGCACTGGCCAGCGTAGTCGGCGGGATGGCGGCCTGCCCGATAATTGCCGTGCCCACCAGTGTTGGTTATGGGGCCCATTTCCAGGGGCTGGCCTCTCTATTAACCATGTTGAATAGCTGCGCAGCCGGGGTGGCGGTGGTGAATATCGATAACGGGTTTGGCGCAGGGTACACCGCTGCCCTGATAAACAGGATCGGTCTGGAGGGATACAGTGCGTGAATACTTCCAGCAGTCCCGGTGGTCACAGAACCATCTATTTTGATTGTTACAGCGGTGCCAGCGGTGATATGATCCTGGGGGCTTTGCTGGACTGCGGTGCTCCGCAGCAGGAAGTGGAGCGGCTGCTAAAGGGCCTGGATTTGCCGGGGTGGCGCCTGGAAGTGAGAAAGGTAAAACGGCATGCTCTTTGCGGCACTGATTTGGTAGTGCTGGTGGAGCAAAGCAGTGAGCCCCACGACCTGGCTGAGATAGCCCGGATCATCAATGGCAGCACCATGCCCCGGGAGATCAAAGAAAAAAGCCTGGCTGTTTTTTACAATCTGGCTGAAGCTGAAGCGGCGGTGCACGGCACCACCTTAGATCAAGTGCACTTCCATGAGGTGGGGGCTGTAGATGCCATTATCGATATTGTCGGCAGTGTCGCTGCTCTCCATTTATTAAACATCAGCTCTATTTACTGCTCTCCTTTGCCCCTCGGTAGAGGCACCGTGCAAACAGCGCACGGCCTAATCCCTCTCCCGGGTCCGGCCGTCTTAAAGCTCCTCCAGAAGAGGCGGGTGCCGCTCTATGGTGTTGATGCCTCCTGGGAGATGGTTACACCGACGGGCGCCGCTATCCTGGCCACCCTGGCTGATAGCTTCGGGCCGCTGCCGCCCCTGGCTGTGGAGGCGGTGGGCTACGGCGCCGGCAAGCACGATCCCGGATACCCGAATTTTTTGCGGGTTATTACCGGCACCCTTAACTATGCTACTCCTGCGCTAAATGAGCGGGTACTGGAGATGGAAGCCAATATTGATGATCTCAATCCGGAAATATACGGATACTTGATGGAAAAATTACTGGAAGCGGGTGCCCTGGATGTTTATTTTACGCCCATTCAGATGAAAAAGAACCGCCCCGCTGTCAAAGTGGCGGTCCTTGCGGCCCCCGGCAACCTTGATTCATTAATGCAAATAATGTTTGCTGAAACATCGACCCTGGGGGTGCGCATCTTTGAAGGCAGCAAATGGATGCGCCCGCGGTCAGTCCAAACAGTAGAAACAGAATGGGGGCCGGTACGGTTAAAAATTGTTCCGGGCGCAGAAGGAAGCCTGCCGCAGCACGTGGCGCCTGAATATGATGATTGCCGTGAAATTGCCAGGCACACCGGTTTGCCGCTTAAAGATATCTACCGCCGCGTTGAATATCTTTTCCAACAAAGTAAATTAAAAAATTAAGGTTAAGCCACGCAGTAGTGACTAAGAACGGAGAGGAAGAATTATAGTAATGGATGCTGAATTTATAATCAGGGTTTCTTTGATCGGCTTGCTGGCCGGAGTTATCGGCACCGGCAGTGGTGGCCTGGTTACCTATTTTCTGCGCAAGCCCTCCTCCAGCTTTTTAAGCGGCATCCTCGGTTTTTCTGCCGGGGTAATGCTGGTGGTTGTTTTCATGGAGCTTCTCCCGGAGGCTATAGAGATTGGCGGCTTTCTTTGCGGAGTGGCCGGCTTGCTGCTTGGTATTGTCATGCTTCTGCTCATGGATTTATATTTTCCCCACCACCACCACTATTCCGATGAGTGTCATGAAAGCCGGTTCCTTAAAGCAGGTGTTCTGCTGGGCATCGGTATTGCCCTGCATAATATTCCCGAAGGCCTGGCGATTGGAGCCGGCTATGCTTCCGGTGAAGCACTGGGGCTCGGCCTGGCGGTGATCATTACCGTTCAGAATATCCCGGAAGGAGTGGCCATGGCTACGGCGCTATGTATCGGTGGCCTTCACAACGGAAGAGTATTGCTGGCCACGGCCCTGGCCGGCCTGCCCATGGGGTTGGGGGCCATGGGAGGGGCCCTGCTAGGCAGTATTTCTCCTTTTTTTCTCAGCCTCTCGCTCGGTTTTGCCGCCGGAGCAATGCTGTATATTGTTGGCGATGAGTTGATCCCCGATGCCCACAACCTGTTGTCAGGCCATTCCGCCACCCTGGGGCTGGTCGTTGGAGTGGTCGTCGGCATTTTGCTTACGGCGCTATAGATCACCTTGCACTTCACCAGGCCTTAAGCAACCTTGATGCATGGAAGGCGATTAAACCGATATGTGAGAATATTGTTGACATACATAATATTTTGTAATATAAGCTATGGCAAGGAGGTGTTTCATAATGCAAGAAAAATCGCTGCTAGATAAAATTAGAAAATTAAGCCGTTTTATCCTGGAATCGAATGGCGCTTCTTTTAATCTAGCCTCCAGCCTGGACAGTCTCGCTTCGGTGATCGAGGGCTCCCTTTTTGTCGCCGGAGCCGATGGCCGGTTGCTTGGCCGCGCTTTTGGCAGGCACTGGATTTGCCGTGGTTTGCTGGAATACATTGACGAAAAAGGTGAGTTGCCGCCATATATCAACCTTGCCTCGATCATGTTAACCCATGAACCTCAGGTTAATCTTACCTGTGGCCTTGATTCCTGCCACATCACCGAAGACGGTGAACCTCCTTGCTCTTACGGGAACATATATGTAACCGCCATGCCTTTCCTGTCGGCCGCAACCAGAATGGGCACCCTGATTTTAATGCGCTGTGGGTGCCAATTTGAGGATGATGATCTGATTCTGGCCGAAGTAGGTTTAATTTTAGTCGGTTTGGCCATGAAGAGAGAGATGCTGGAACGTGAACAGGAAAGCGCTAGAAATAAAATGCTGGCCACAATGGCTTTCGAAAGCCTATCTTATTCAGAGGTAGAAGCCATTGAGGAAATTTTTAAGAACATGGACGGCATGGAAGATGTCATCGTAGCCAGCAAAATTGCAGATAATCTGGGGATTACCCGCTCTGTTATTGTCAATGCCCTGCGCAAACTTGAGAGCGCCGGCATTATCGAATCCCGTTCATTGGGTATGAAAGGTACTTATATCCGTATAAACAACCCCGAAGCCCTGCAGGAGATTACGCAGCAATCCATCCAGTTTAAGGATGGCCTGGATAGGCAGGCTGAAGATCAATTGCGCGTAAAGTGATAAATTCCCTTCAGAACTTTATCTTCTGTATTCATACTTACAGAACGTAACCGGTGCGGATATTTAATTCGCGCTGACCTGTCTCCACCTCTTTTAGAAGGGCCCCCCAATTAACAGAAATTAGTAGTAGATGTAATTGACAGTTTTAAAGCAAGTTGTTACAATGAGTGCGTTATCATCATGGGGATCCAGGAGGGCTCCGCTGTGCCGCTTGTCCTAACCTATGTAGTAATCTTTTTTTCCAGAATATTCGATGTCAGCCTTGGCACCCTCAGAATTATTTACCTGACCCGCGGGCAGAGCAAACTGGCCGCGGCCATAGGCTTCGTTGAAGTTATGATTTATGTTGTGGCCTTAAGCATGGTTATCAATAACCTTGATCACCCCCTCAACATTTTAATTTACGGCCTTGGTTTTGCCTGCGGTAATTATATCGGCAGCCTTATTGAGGAGAAAGTTGCGGTAGGTTATGTAAACGTTCAGGTAATTTCCAAAAAGAGCAACGGCGAACTTGAACATTCGCTGCGCGAACTTGGTTTCGGGGTCACTTCCATGGATTGCTACGGGAAAGATGGCCCCCACCGGATTCTCCATATCTTAATTAAACGTAAAATTCTCCCCCTTTTTTTAGACAAGTTGCGGCAACTTGACCATGACGCGTTTATTTCGATTATTGATACGCGTAAAATAATGGGCGGCTACTTTACCCGGATGAAAGCAAAATAGAATGGCCAGAAACAAAAACGCTCCTGGCCTGTCAAAGGAGACTTCCAGGTGTCTGCTCACAGTCATAAAGCTATAGGTGTTTTGGACTCCGGAGTAGGCGGATTGACCGTAGTGCGTGAAATTCAGCGCCAGCTGCCTCATGAAGGAATTGTCTATTTTGGGGATACCGCCCGGATGCCGTACGGCCCCCGGCCTTACGAAGAAGTGCGCCGGTTTGCCCTGGAAATTATCGATTTTCTAATAAGCCAGGAGATTAAAATGGTGGTGGTAGCCTGCAACTCGGCCACAGCTGCGGGAATAACCCACTATCAGAAACAGTGCCCTTTTCCGGTCCTGGGTGTTATTGAACCCGGAGTGAGGGCGGCCATTGCTCATACACGCAACAACAAAGTGGGCGTAATCGGCACTACGGGAACGATTAACAGTTCGGCTTACAAAAAGGCGCTGCTCAGGGAAAAGGCGGACCTGCAGGTAGTTGATAGAGCCTGTCCCCTGTTTGTCCTGCTGGTGGAAAACAACCTCGTGGATACCCGCGAGGCGCTGCTGGTAGCGGAAGAATATCTTCAACCGTTTAAAAAAGCCGGAGTCGATACCCTGATCCTTGGCTGCACGCATTATCCGCTCATGGCCGGTTTAATACAGCAGGTGGTAGGCCCGGGGGTCAAGCTGATTAGCTCTGCCGAGGAGACAGCCGCCGAAGTTAAAGCTATTCTTACCGCTACCAACCTGCATAATCCGCTGCGCAGCAGCAACCCGGGCTATCGTTTTTTTGTCAGCGGCAGTCCCAAACCTTTTGAGGAAATCGGAACCAAGCTGCTTCGACAGCCGGTTAAAGCCTACCAGGTTTTATTGAACAATTAACTCTAAAGGGCAGCCCGCGCTGGCAGCGGGCTGCAAGTTTTGGGCACACTTACTGCTTCCAGGCAACAGCTTCGTAAAGCTCCTTTCCAGCAAGGGTATTTTTTCTCTATTCGTCATAGTCTCTCCGCATTGCACACAGTGCATTTAAAAATCTCACTTGCTTAAAGCTGGAGCTTTTGCTGCCAAGGCCTCTGTTAGCCGGACTAACGGGTCACGGCCGATCTTTACCCCAAAGGCCAGGGGTATTATTGTACCGGGATACTGACTACTGTTCAAGCCATACTAGCCATACTTTAGTTTGTAGATTATCGTAGCATATTTTAATCTAACCCAAGATAAACATATATTAATAAAACTTGTACATACCGGGGAGGAATAGCTGATGGGCACGTTTGAGAAACAAATGAGAACCAGGCCAGTGCCATTTTTACTTCCATGGCCAGGCAAACCAGCCCCGTCCAGTCCCGGCCTGTTGCTTCTCCTTTTGCTGCTAGCCGTCATATTTATTTCCGGGTGCGAGAGTCTAGAAGATCTGTTCGAAAAGGATCCCGACAACCTGCCATACAGCCAGTTTTTACTGCCCGAAGTGCCGCCAAACCCACCCGAAGCGGGCGAAGTGCGCCTTGGCTCTCTATATTACGCTGATACCCGGTATCAATTTTTAGTGCCGGTGAAGCGCACTATCCCCTGGGTCGAAGGTATTGCTACTTATACCTTGATGCAACTGTTCCCCTCCCCCGAATCAGCCGCTGATTTACAAAAGCTAGGCCTGACTACAGTGCTGCCCGCACAGACTGAAGTTATCGGCATGACTATTAATGAAGGGTTGGCCCGGGTAGATCTGAACTCAAACTTTTTAAACTACCCGCCCGAGCATGAACGCCTGGTCCTGGGAAGTATTCTCTGCACCCTGCGCCAGTTTCCTACCATTGAAACTGTAGAAATTGTAGTGGAGGGGGAAAGTATTGACCGGTTTCCCGGCGGCGCGCCGGGGCGCCTGCCTCTGGGGCCGGAATGCTATATTAATTTGGAAATGGATGAAACCGTGGAAGATTACCGTAACTATACTGCTGTAAGATTATTTTTCTGCTACTCAACGCCCGTTAACCGGACTCTTTATGTTCCTGTTACCAGAATTTTGCCGCCTTTACCTTTAGAAGATGTTCCCGGTGCCGCCATACAAGAATTGCTCCAGGGACCGCGCAAGGGCAGCGGGCTGTTCAGCGATATTCCCGCCGGTACGGAGCTGCGAAGCATTAATGTAGCGGATTCCCTGGCAAAGCTGGATTTTTCTGAAGAGCTTCTCACTTATGAAGGGGGGCGGAGCGGCGCTGAGAATATGGTCAACCAGATCTTATTAACCCTTAGCTCGCTGGAAGGTATTGAGCAGGTTCAGATTACAGTAGACGGGGCCGGGATAACGCTGGAAGGCCTTGATCTGACTGCTCCCCTCACTCCTCCCGAAGTTTATAATTATTTTTAATAGAACACAGGAGAGAGAAGTGTGATTTGAGCAACTCCAAAATCTAATTGATTGCCAACCGTATGTATCCTGATTTTTCTTACATTGATCTGAGCCTTTTAATTCTCTCGCTTGTGGGCGGGTGGGTGGAAAAAAGGATGCTGGCCCGTTTTATCGCCTCGTGGGCGCCCAGGGCAGGGTTGACAATATAGAGTCCCCGCAGTGCTTCGTTGTCAATGGGGCTGTCCGGCACCTGGGCTGCGGATATTTTTTCCAGGGCGCTGGCCAGGCCTTCGGGATAACCGGTGAAGTCGGCCGCAGTGGCATCGGCCAGAAATTCTCGTTGCCTGGAGATGGCAAATTTCAATAACTGGGCAAACAGCGGAGCCAGGATGGCCAGGAAGACTATGGCCAGTAAGGCTAATAGCTGCGCCTGGCCGCCGCTTCTACGGCGGCTTCGCCCGCCGCCAAACCAGAACATGCGCCTTACCGTGTAGCTGATAAAGACAATGGTACCTGCCAAAACCATGGCCACGGTGGCCAGGAGAATATCATAATTGTTAATATGGGCCATTTCGTGGGCGATCACTCCTTCCAGCTCCAGGCGGTTGAGGCGATTAAGCAATCCCCGGGTGACCGCAATAACTGCATGTTTCGGATTTCGCCCGGCGGCAAAAGCATTGGGCACGTCAGTCTCAATAATATAAAGTTTCGGTACCGGGCGCCCGGCGGCGATGCTAAGAGCTTCTACCGTATTGTAGAGATATGGCTCCCGTTCCCGGCTGGCGGGCCTGGCCCCGGCCATGCTTGTAACCACCCCCTGGCCGCCATAATAGCTGATCAAAGTCATAACTATAAATAATATTCCAGCCAGGACAACTCCCGCCACCGGTTCTTCAATATAGAGGCCCAGCAAGTAGCCGGCAGCGGCAAAGAGCAGGGCGAAAAGAAAAAAGAGAAAAAAAGTGCGCCGCTTATTGGCGGCGATATGGCTGTAAACCGGTACCATCATCTTTTTTCGCCCCCTTCCAGATTGACCGTGGGAGCTTCCCGGGCTTGTTCCGATTCCAGGGCGTAGTAATCCATCGGTTTAAATTTAAACAGGTTCGCTATAAGATTGGTGGGGAAGCGCTGGATGGCCGTATTTAAAACCATGACCGTGGTGTTGTAGCGCCGCCGGGCATAAGCAATTTTGTTTTCGATCCCGGCAAGTTCCTCCTGCAGCAGCAAGAAATTCTGGTTTGCTTTAAGCTCCGGATAGTTTTCAGCCACGGCAAACAGCGTCTTCAAAGCACCGGTGGCCATGCGGTCGGCTCCGGCGTTATCATTGATACTGGCAGCGCTCATCCAGGCTGCCCGGGCCCTGGTTATAGCTTCCAGGATTTCGCGCTCATGCTCCATGTATCCTTTAACCGTGTTGACCAGGTTGGGAACAAGGTCAAAACGTTTCTGCAGCAGTGTGTCTATATTGGCCCAGGCATTATTGGCCATATTGCGTAAGCTAATCAATCGGTTATAAGAATAAATAAAAAAGATAGCGATCACAATGACAATACCGGGAATGATATAGCTTTCCATGGCCGCATTCCCCCCCTTTCTTGCTTATGTTTATTCTCTCTAAGGCGCGGGTTTTCCTTTCCGCACAAGTTTTTCCTCCGATGAAATAACCTGGTTTACAAGCATAGGCGAGGTTTGTCAGTTTCGATTTGAGGTATATCAAGCTTGCACCGGTTGTATAATAAAGCCGTCGTCATTATTTTCTGGACTGGGGTGCCAAAATGGCGAATCCGGAAAAAAGGGGCTTCAATTTTCGCTTTTGGCATAGAGACCTGGCCGTTGACCTGGGAACTACCAATACGCTGATTTATATGCCCCGGAAAGGGATTGTCCTGCAAGAACCATCAGTGGTGGCGCTGCGGCAGGGGGTTGTGGTGGCGGTGGGAAAAAAGGCCCAGCGCATGCTAGGGCGCACCCCCTGGGGTATGGAGGCGGTTAAGCCGCTGCAGGGAGGAGTCATCGCCGATTACGAGATGGCCCGTAAAATGCTGGAGCGATTCATCTCCCGGGTTATGCGGCGCTTTCCCTTTTTACGCCTGCGCCTGATTATAACTGTCCCTTACGGTACTACCCAGGTAGAACGGCGGGCGGTACTGGCCGCGGGAAAACGTTCCGGAGTGAAAGAAACATATCTTATCGAAGAGCCAATTGCGGCAGCCATTGGCAGCGGGCAACCTGTGGCTGAACCCCGGGGAATTTTTGTGGTAAATTTAGGCGGCGGGGTAACAGAAATTGCGGTTATCTCTCTGGGCGGCATCGTTTTAGCCACTTCTTTACGCCAGGGAGGGGAAACCCTGAATCAGACCATCCAGCGCTATCTGTATAGGCGCTACCGTATGGAGATTGGTTTTTCTGTTGCCGAAGAGGCCAAAAAAAAGGCCTGCTATGCCGTAAACCCGCCTGAAGGACTCACCTATACCTTCCGTGGAATTAACCTGCGTAAAAGAATGCCTGATACCCTGGAAATCAAGGCGCAGGAACTTACTGAAGCCATTAGCCCCGTGTTAAAAGCTATTGCCGGTGCGGTTACCGGTATCTTCGAGCAAATCCCACCCCAACTTGCTTCAGATGTTATGCAGGACGGACTGCTACTGGTAGGTGGAGGCGCACTCCTGCCCAATTTGGATGCTTTTTTGGAGCAGGAAGCCAACTTGCCAGTACGCCTGGTAGAAGATCCGTTTACCTGCGTGGTCCGGGGAGCCAGTATGGCTCTAAATTACATTGATCGCCTTGAGTTGCAGCGAGGCTGATCGTTTGCTTCTTCTTTCCGGTTTCAGGAAATTTATGCTATAATAATTGTAAAAATACAGTTTGGTCATGGCTTACACTGGCCAAGTGAAAGGAGTATACCTATTTGCGTGTAGATGGCAGGCATAACGACGAGTTGAGAGCAGTACGCATAAACAGATCATATTTAAAGTATCCTGAGGGTTCCGTGCTTATAGAGATGGGCGACACCGTAGTAATCTGTACCGCCTCCCTCGATGACAAGGTGCCCCCATTTCTTAAAGGTGAAGGCCGGGGCTGGGTAACTGCAGAATATTCCATGCTGCCGCGCGCTACTTCAGCGCGAAATACGCGTGAATCAAGAGGCCGGATCAATGCCCGTAATCTGGAGATACAAAGGATGATTGGACGCTCCTTGCGCTCTGTCGTGGATTTGGCTGCATTAGGGGAGCGCACTATTATTATAGATTGCGATGTTGTCCAGGCGGACGGGGGCACCAGGACCGCCGCCATTACCGGTTCATTTGTGGCCCTGTTTGAAGCAATGCTTGGCCTTGTCGAAAAAGGGGAGCTGGAAAAAATACCTTTACGGGATTACCTTGCGGCGGTTAGTGTCGGCCTGGTCAACGGTGTGCCGTGCCTGGATCTGTCTTTTGTTGAAGATTCAGAAGCGGAAGTTGATTTGAATGTAGTGATGACCGGATCCGGCGAACTGGTTGAAATCCAGGGGACCGCGGAAAAAAGCCCTTTTAACCGGGATCAGCTGGATCAGTTACTGGATCTGGCTTCACTGGGTGTGGAAGTACTGATTAATAAACAGCGCGAAGCCTTGGGGGAAGCGGCCCGGCTGTTGGCCTTCCCATCCCTTGGGACAGGCGGCGGAGTGCAGGGCCAATGAAAAAAAAGCTGATTCTGGCTACGCGCAATCGCGGCAAGATTGATGAAATCAAAGCTTTGCTGGATGGTTTGCCGTTAGAGCTGTTATCTTTAAACGATTTCCCGGAGCTTCCTGTCGTGGAGGAAGATAAGGATACATTTGCCGGTAACGCCAGAAAAAAAGCGGAAACAATAGCCCGGGCCTGCGGTTTTGCAGCCCTGGCTGACGATTCGGGCCTGGAAGTAGATTACCTGAACGGGCGTCCGGGTGTTTATTCCGCCCGTTTTGCGAGCCCTCAGGCCGGAGACGCGGAGAATAACCGCCACTTGTTAAGCCTGATGGAGGGTGTTCCTCCGGAAAAAAGGGGTGCCGTTTTCAGGTGCGTCATGGCGCTGGCGCTGCCGGGAGACAATACCTATCTGGTTGAGGGTATCTGCAGGGGGCGCATTGCCGAAGAGCCCCGGGGTGATTCCGGCTTTGGCTATGACCCGCTATTTATCGTTGAGCCTTCCGGTCTGACCTTTGCCCAGATGGGCCCGGAGATGAAAAATAAAATCAGCCACCGCGCCCGCGCCCTGCGCAAACTGCGGGTGTTGCTGGAAGAGCTTTTGGCCGCCGGGCCTGATTGATTCAAAAACCGCTAAAAAAGAACCGGTCATCAATGCCGGTACCTGACGCTTAAGGGAGCTATACCTGACGAAAGTTCTTCTGGTTTTTCTTGAACCGGCATGGATATTATAGCAACATTCGC
>JAKPEE010000028.1 GCA_029552125.1 Bacillota bacterium
AACAACAAGGTCTTATCAGCTTAACAGGACTCTACCGTACGCTCCGTTACGTTTAAACGAACCGCCAGGTGCGTGGCACGCATGCCTGGTGGTGTGGGGGGACGGGGGTTAGCCGCCCCCTCCTACCCGATGGGGGGTGTATCAGGTGACAGAATGCAGCGCGATCAGGACCGCCTGGCATACTTGTTCACATCTATCCCCCGCCTCTCCAGCCATGCGGCGGTAAAACCGGTGATCACCAGAGGTTTACGCCGCAGCTCTTCCAGGGTGGAGGCGCCGGTCATGAGCATGATCCGGCACAGATCGAGTTCCAGCCTGCCGATCTCGCGAATCAGGGCCCGCTTTCCTTTCTTCATCAGCAGGTATACGGGCAGTCCGGCCAGGCCCACCGCCGCGGCGCCCAGGGCCAGGGCTTTGGCCATGTTCACACTGGAAGCCATGCCCCCGGCGGCGATAACCGGTATTTTACCCTGCACCGCTTCCAGTACTTCGATCAGGCTGATGGCAGTGGGGAGGCCCCAGTTTAACAGGTCCGGAGGCAGCCGCCTGCCGGAGCGGCCGCTCTCGATAGATAAAAAATTGGTACCGCCGCGCCCGCCCACGTCGATAGCGGCCACACCGGCTTCCAGCAGCAACCGCGCCTGCTCCATGGCGATGCCAAAGCCCACCTCTTTGACGATTACCGGTACATCAACAGCCTGAACCACAGCCCTGATCCGCTCCAGGTTGCCCCTGAAGCGGCAGTCTCCTTCGCCCATGGCCAGCTCCTGGGGTGCATTCAGGTGAATCTGTACGGCGGAAGCGCCGACCATGCGCACCGCTTCCTGTGCCATCTCCGGGGTAGCATAAGCGCCCAGGTTGGCCCAGGTTATTCCGTGGGGGTTGACCCGGCGCACCACCTTGAAAGTGGCCCGCACCGCGGGATGCTCCAGCGCGGCCATCTGTGAACCCACGGCCATGGGCAGGCCGCATTCCCGGGCTGTTTCCGCCAGGGCTGCGTTAATCCGCCGGGCCAGGGGCGTGCCCCCGGTAACCGCGTTAATAAAAAGAGGAGACCTTAAAGGCATCCCCAGCAGAGATGTCTTCAGGGTCACCCGGTTTAAATCCTGTTCAGGCAAGCAGTTGTGCACAAAATGAATCTCTGAAAAATCGGCCAGTCCCGGCTTCTGCCGCAGGCTCAAGGCAATGTGTTCATCTTTGCGGCGCAGCCTGGATTTTTTATTGCTGCTCACCGTCATCTCCTGTCTGCTCAGGTTCTTCTTCAACTGCGGTCTTTCCGGCCGCTTCTTCTTCAGCTTCTGCTGCGGCTATTTCTTCCGTTTCTTCTACGGTTTTTTCCGCCGCCGCTTCTTCTTCCGGGGCAGGTTCGGCTGCTGTTGCCGCTTCAGCCGCTTCAGCCGCCTCGGCCGTTTCAGCCGCTTCAGCCGCCTCGGCCTCTCCAGACGCTTCAACTGCTTCAGCAGTATCAACAGTTTCTTCTACCGGCGGTTCTTTCGCTACGGGTTCCTGCGGCGCCGTATCTTCAGCGGCCTGGGCTGCACTTTTTTCCTGTTCGAACAGGTCGCCAAAAACATCCCCCAGGGTTACATTGCCGTTGTCAGCGCTGCGGTCAACGGCTTCTTCCGGCGGGTTGGCTGCGCCTCCCGCTTCCTTGATGCTCAGGCTGATACGCTTGGCCGCAGGCTTGATTTCGAGAATCTTAACATAAGTCTCTTCGCCTTCGTGCAGCACCTCGGAAGGATGTTTAATATGATAATCGGCAATTTGAGATATATGAACCAGGCCTTCCACACCCGGCCTCAACTCGACGAATGCGCCAAAATTGGCCAGGCGGGTAATCTTACCCTTCACAATCTGCCCGTTCTCCAGTTCCCTGAGAGCAAGGGTCCAGGGATCAGGTTGCGCCTGGCGCAGGCTTAAACTGACCCGCTCGCGCTCCGGGATGACTTCCAGCACTTTAACTTCAATTTCCTCTCCTACTTTGAGGACATCCCTGGAATGGCCGACCCTTTCCCAGGCCAGCTCGGAGATATGGACCAGGCCGTCAATGCCGCCCACGTCCACAAAGGCGCCGAAATCGGTTAAGCGCCGCACCACCCCTTTGATGATGGAGCCCACTTCCAGCGATCGCAGGGCTTCTTCTTTTTTCCGGGCAGCTTCTTCCTCCAGAACTACCTTCCGGGACAGGATAACCTTGTCCTTTTCGCGGTTAAACTCAATCACCTTAAACGGCAGGGTTGCTCCGGCAAACTGGTTAAAGTCGGGGATATAACGTATATCCACCAGAGAACCGGGCATAAATCCTTCAATGCCGGCACCCAGATCCAGAACCATGCCTGCGGAAACAACCTGCTTGACCCGGCCCTTTTCCACGGTCGCTTCGTTAAAAGCCTGCTCCAGTTCGCGCCATCTTTTCTCTTTAGCCAGGCGTTTATGCGAAACGGTTACATTGTCCTGATCGTCAACCTTTAGGACGGTCACCTCTATTTCGTCCCCCGGTGCGAACAGTTCCGGCAATGTTTCCCCTTCACTGAGGTATACCTCGTTTTTGGGCAACAGTGCCTCGGTTTTGTAACCGATGTCCACATAGACCTCATCCGGCGTGGCCCGGACCACCTTACCGGTGACCTGCTCTCCGGCCTGGACTGCTTTAAAATCAGCCCCGTCTTCAAATGTTACTTCGTTCTCGACTGCAAATCCTTCGTTCTCCATACTTTCCACAACCTCCTTTATCGTCCAGCGGGGAGTTGACGCTCCGGCCGTGACCAGTACATACCGGCAACCCCGTAAAAATTCAGGATCCAACTCCCCTGCGTCTGCCACCCGGCATGTAGGCTTCACACTACTGCAAATTTCAACCAGGGCTCGTGTGTTGGCGCTGGTAGCGCTGCCCACCACTACTACCGCGTCCGCCTCACGGGCCAGTTGAAGGGCTTCTTTCTGCCTCAGCCCGGTTTCCGGGCACAAGGTATCGAAAACCTGTCCCCCGGGAGCCCGGGCTAAGAATGCTGTTTTCACTTTATCAAATGCAGCCCTGTCTGCAGTAGTCTGGGCCAGCAGGGCTGACGGTTTTTCTAAATTGACCCGATCCAAATCTTGCACCGCGGTCAACACTACCGCCCGCCCCTCCGACCATCCGACCAGGCCTACTACTTCAGGATGCCGGGGATCGCCGAATATAAGGACCTGTATTTGCTTCGCAGCCAGATCAGCAGCCAGGCGCTGCGCCCGCCTGACCCTGGCGCAGGTGCAGTCCCGCACCTCCAGGTTAAGCTTCTGGCATTGAACATACACCGCGGGGCTGACCCCATGGGTGCGAATAACCAAAATTCCACCAGGCGCCTCTTCCGGATCAGCCACGATGGCGGCGCCGCGGTCATGAAGATACCGGCTCACCGCCTCGTTATGTACCAGCGGACCCAGGATGCTGACAGGCACACCGCGCCCGGTTTCCGCCAGCACCGCCTCCACGGCCCGGGATACCCCCGAGCAGAAACCGGCGTGCCTGGCCACGCGAATCTTCAACAATAGCGCCTCCGTAAAAAACCTTCCGGCAATAGCTTAATCATTCCGGGTCCATATTATCACCGTCGGGAAGCAAACATTTTATATTTTCCATAATCGTGGCGCTCATCTGTTCCAGCAAAACTTTTTTTTCTTCACGGTTGTTGTATTCTAATTTGTTTAAGCGAAAGGGTTTGCCAATGCGCACAATCAGCGGCCGCCCGGCGCGGTACGGTCCGGCAATGCCTACCGGGATAATGGGCACGCAGTCACGGCTGGCAATAAGGGCGGCGCCGTGCTGTGCTTTTTGCAATTGGCCTGTTTTACTGCGGGTACCTTCGGGGAACATGCCCAGCACCTTGTTTTCACTCAGGAGTTGAAAGGAACGGCGGATGGCGCTATAATCGGCAATATTCCGGTTTACGGGGTATGCTCCCCCGATGCGCAAAAAATAGGAGACAAAGCGATTGCGAAAAAGCTCTTCTTTGGCCATGAAATGCACCTTTAACCGGCGGGGAAAAGCACAGCCCACCACCACTGGATCTATCCACTTAATATGATTGGCACAAATAATAAACGGGCCTTGTTCCGGTATGTTCTCCTGTCCGTAAACACGCCAGCGGTAGACAACTTTCAGGTAGAGGCAAAAAAGAAAATGGGCCAGCTTATAAAGCAAAAAATCGTCTCACCTTTCCGAAAAAAGTAACACCCTTATTCCTTTCTATTTCCCCGCACCACGTTCAGAATAGCCTCTACAACCTGGTCGAAGGTCCGGGTGGTGGTATCAATTACAAAGGCTCCGGGAACGATGGTCAGGGGAGAGTCATCTCTTCCGGAATCGATGCGATCACGCTCTTTTATCTCCGCGGCCACCTCTTCCAGTGATAGGTGCAGGCCTCGCTCGCGCTGCTCTTTCTGGCGCCGCCGCGCCCTTTCTTCCAATGAGGCGTCCAGGTAAAAGCGAAAATCGGCGTCGGGCATTACTTTTGAGGCAATATCCCGTCCCTCCATGATGATGCCGGGGGCGCGGGAAGCAATGTCCTGCTGCAGTTGCACCATCCTTCGCCGCACCTCTGGCAGAGCCGAAACCGGCGAGACGTGGGCATTAACGTGCGGCTGCCGGATTTCCGCGGTAACGTCTTCTCCGTCCAGGAAAACCCGCTGCCCGTTCTCCACGTCCAGCGAGGTTCTCTTTAAAACTTCCTCCACCTTTTCCCGGTCGCTTAGGGGAACCTGTTCCCGGAGCAGCTTCAGGGTAACCGCGCGGTACATGGCTCCCGTATCCAGGTATTTAATCCCCAGGCGGCGCGCCACTTCTCTGGCTACGGTACTTTTTCCGGCACCGGCCGGACCGTCTATAGCTATTTTGACATGGCTTATCGAATTCAGCGACATAATAATATAATTTTCGCTATGTAAATGAAAATACCTTTTTTTAGTGTCAAAAGAAAAGCCGGCCAGGGCAAAAAACCTAATCTTCCCTTAACCGGCGGGTTTCACCTAAATAAATATGCCTGATTTGATCCTGGGGCAACGCTGTGTTCACCAGCATTAATACCCGGATACAGCGAGGCAAGGCGCCGGGAACCTCCATCTCCAGGTGGCCAAAAAGAGGCACCGCTTCCCAACCCAACTGGCGCGCCGCCCGGGCCGGAAAAGCGGCATTCAAATCGGGCGTGGCTGAAAAATGAATGGCCGCAATATCGGTAATTTTCACGTTGTTGCCGGCAATCATCTGCTGCAAAAGCTCGCGCGTGGCGCTTAAAATAGCTTCAGCCGTATTCGCTTCCGCCGCTACTGCTCCCCTGATGCCGCGGACCGCTACCACACAAACCACCTCGTCAGGCCGGTTCTACTCGCCGTTTTGGGGGATGGCCCAGCCAATTAAATCATAATCGCCGTAAGCCATCACCTGAGTTCCGACCTGTGGACTGGACAAACCCCGGGTAGAGACAACTTCAATCACCGCCGGCTGCTCCCGGGTGATCTCTCCCCGCACTTCGATAATATCTCCCGGGTTTACATAAACAATAAGATTTCCCGCTTCCAGAATGCCTACCGGGGCCCCGTTGCACAGCACTTCCAGGGGGCCTTCACCTTTGCGCAAGCCCAGTTCAATCCAGTAAATGCTGTCCGCAGCCCTTTGCCCCGGCGACGCTGTTGTCCTTGCCCCCGGACCTACTTCTTCGAACCAGTTGTAGGGCCTACCTTCCAGGGACTCGGTCCTGTTTAAAAAGAAACGGGCTCTGGCGTTGGTCATGATTATCTGGCTTAAGACAATCAGCGCCACGACGATGAGGGCGGCACCGAACAGGTAACGTTCCACCCGGGGCGCCCATTCCTTAAACCAGTTTTGCAGGAAATTCACTTCTGCTTCCCCTCCTCAACTTATTGTGAGGCCAAGAAGGGGAATTTATTCTGTTAGCCTGCCCAAAGCGCTTACCCGTATTACTTTAGCTCATATTCCCGAAGCCGCTGCTGCATCGTTTCGCTTAACTTGAAAAACAATCGCTCCAGTTCCCGGCTGCTCAGGCTCGCCTGCGCCGGTTCCAGTATTTCAATACGCTTAAACTCTTCCCGGCAGATAAATTGCACGCAATCTTCCAGAGAATCAACTATGGCTGTTATCTCCATGGGCGCATAAAAGAGAATATCGTCCTCCACTTCATCGTAGACCGAGTAGAGTTCAAAAAAATCGGTTTCTTCTATGCGCACACCCTGCAGGGGGACATTTCGCCACATCGCTGCTTGCCGCTGCCGCAGTTCTTCGGCGACTTCCCTGGACTTTTTTCCTCCGAAAATAAACCGTGACGGCCGGGGCACTCCGCGGTAATCAAAACGCACTTTAATTTTAAATTTCTTATTTGCTGGCGCCTGCGCCTTGGGAACGGGGAACTCGGAAGCTGATTCCCTGCGGTCTTCCAGTTGCGTCCGCAACATTGCCTGAACCCCCATCCAGTGTCGCTAGCCGGATCGCTAAATATCGACTTTTTTATTTTTTTATTCTCTCATTTATTTTAAATTCCTGCAAGGGACTAATTAGGGGCGGGACAGCACGGGGAAACTGAAATATCCGCTGGACATGATCATTCTATCCGGACAAAGTACCCGGCAAAAAAAACTCCAGGCGGGCGCCGCGTTGTTTATTCAGCTTTATCTGGCGGGGGCGCCTGCCCCAGGAGGCAGGCCAGTTCTTCCAGGAGTGCCTGATCAAGGCGGGGTACGGTTACGGCGCCGCTGTCCAGCAGGCGCTGGTAAGCTGCCCGCCCTTTTCCTGAAGCAAAATCGCGCTGTTCAACGGCCGGCTCACAGATCACGTATACCGGCAGCCCCTGCTCCCGGGCATAGCAGGCCGCCTCAATATTGAGCAGGTTGCCGGTCCCGACGAAAAAGGGAGCTAAAATCAAGGCGCCGGCCTTATCGATCAGGGCCAGGTTTTCACGGTGGCGGGCTTCACTGATGGGCGAAAAAGGTGCTTCTTCGACCATGGCCAGCCCGAGACGGCGGGCGGTGGCCCAATCGCTGTCGCCCACGCTAAGCACCCCCGCGGAGAGGGGAAAGCCCCGCAGGTACAGCTCGTTGATCAGGGGGGTGGCGCTGCCTCCTCCGCCGATGATATGGAGCCTGCGGCGGCCGGTGTTATTGTTTTTGGCGGGACTGCTCGTGGAGATGGGGATAACTTGGGGCGCTCCATCCAGGGGGTGCGGTTCGATCAGCACCTCAGTGCGGTAGACTTCAAGTATATTTTCGCGGGTCAGCACCTCTTTTGGAGTGCCGCAGGCAAAAACCTTGCCCCGGTAGAGCATGATCATTTTGCGGCAGTAGCGGGAGGCCAGATTGAGATCGTGCATAACCGCAACCACAGTGATCCGCTCCCGGGTATTGAGGCTATGCAAAAGTTCCAGCAGCTCCACCTGGTAGCCCAGGTCAAGAAACGAGGTGGGCTCGTCGAGCAGCAGGTACGGGGTTTCCTGGGCTAAAGCCCGGGCCAGTATCACCCGCTGCTGCTCCCCGCCGCTCAAGGCGAAAAGCTCCCGTTCCCGCAGGTGGTAGCATCCGGTCAGGTGCATGGCCCGGATGACGGCACGGCGATCCGCTTCACGCATGGGGCTGAAACGATTCAGGTAAGGGTAGCGCCCCATGGCCACCACATCTTCGACCACAAAATTGAAACCGGCATTCTGGCCCTGGCTGACCATGGAGAGCCGCCGGGCCAACTCCCGGCGGCTCCAGCGCTGCAGCTCTTTCCCATCCAGGATAATCTCGCCGCCGGCCGGAGCCAGTATGGCGGCCATATTTTTCAGCAGGGTTGATTTGCCGCTGCCGTTGGGGCCGATGATGCAGGTAAAATCCCCCTGGTCAATGATCAGGTTAATAGCCTGCAGCACCGCGGCATCTTTGTATTCAAAAGAAACACCGTGCACCTTGATTTGCTGAACCATTGCTTTCGCCTCAACTTTAATCCTGATCCCGGGCGCGGCACGCCGCGCCCCTGCCCATCTACCCTGGCCCAATCCCCTCCACCCTGCCTCCCCCACCTGGACTTTTGGAAGTTGGATGTTAGAGGTCGGAGGTTAGATTTCCTTTTCCCATAACTCTGCTTTCTACAGTTGCTGATGCCGTTTGTCCCGCCACAAAAAATTTTTCCAGAATTCCATTAGACCACCCAAAGCCAGCTTTCCGCTACTCTTGTCTACTGCAAGCAGCCCGCTTAATCCCCCCTCCCTAACCCTCCCCCACAAGGGGGAAGGGGATGTTGAAAACCCCTGCTTTGAATCTATTCTTCTGAATTCTGAATTCTGGGCTCTGAATACCCTTAGACCGGATACAACCGGTCTGCCCGCTGCTCCTCTCTCCTGGCTCCTGTATCCTGTGTCTCCTAAAAACGGTACTTTCCCCGGTGGCGGCGCAGCAGGTACATGAAGAAGGGCGCCCCCACAAAAGCGGTGATAATGCCCACAGGCAGCTCCACCGGGCTAAGGACGGTACGGGCAAAGGTATCGGCAGCCACCAGGAATACTCCGCCGCCCAGCACCGCGGCGGGAAAAAGATGCCGGTGATCTGGACCGAAAATAATGCGCATGGCATGAGGCACAATAAGCCCGACAAAACCGATCATGCCGCTTACCGAAACCGCCCCGGCGGTAAGCAGAGAAGCGGCTACCAGCACGATCTTTTTGACCCGCTCCACTTCAACGCCCAGGCTCAGCGCCTCTTCTTCACCGAGAAGGATCAGGTTAAGGTCGCGGGAGAAGAATATGAGCACGGCCAGCCCCAGGATCAGGTAGGGGAGGGTCAAGCCTACGTAAGGCCATCCCCTCATGCTTAGCCCTCCCACCAGCCAGAAAAAGACATTGCGCATCTGCTCTCCGGCAAAGAGCATGCCCAGAGAAATGGTGGCCGAAAAGAAAGAGCTGATGACCACGCCGGCCAAAAGTACCGTCACCACGGGCAGGCGGCCTCCCACCCGCCCGAGCTGGTAAACACAGAAGAGAGCCACCAGGGCCCCGATAAAACCGAACACAGGAATCAACAACTGTGAGGAGAAGATACCGGCCGGCAGCAGCAAGATGGCCGCTGTAGCCCCCAGGGCGGCCCCGCTGGAAACGCCAATAGTATAGGGGTCGGCCAGGGGGTTTTGCAGCAGCCCCTGAAAGGCCGCCCCCGCCGCGGCCAGGGAGGCGCCAATCAGAAAACCGAGCAGAACACGGGGGAAGCGGATCTGCCAGATAATCGTGTAGGCGGTATCGCCTGCACCATCCGGGCTGCCCGCCGCCAGGTCATAAAAAATGCGCAGCACCCTGGCGGGATGTACGGCTACTGATCCGATACCTATGGCCAGAATTAATACTGCTGCGGCCAGCACCGCCAGAATGGTAAAGTATAAAACCCGCTTCCCCCGCAACATGTTCAATCCTCCTACCCTAGATGTGGGGATGAAGAATGCTCAATATCAGTTTCAGCCCTTCAATTAGCCGCGGCGTGGGGCGGTTGATCAAATCGGCATCCAGGTCATGGACCTCACCAGCGGCCACGGCCGGGATATCCTGCCAGCTATCTTTTTCGGCATAGATTCGATCGCGGAAGGGGAAGCTGCAAAGGATAATGTCAGGGCTGCTTTCCACAATGATTTCTTCGCTAACCTCGGCGTAGCCGGCAGCCTCGACCACGTTTACCCCGCCTGCCAGGGTAATGAGTTCATCCTCCAGAGTTGCGGGGCCGGCAACGTAAAGGGAGTCCAGGTCCAGCAGCATCAGCACCCGTGGTTTGTCCTGATCGGCGATGCCGGCGGTGGCTGCTTTAATTTCATCCAGGGCTGCTTCCATATCCGCCACCAGTTCCTGCGCTTTCTCTTCCCGGCCGGTCAACTCTCCCAGAGTAAGGATGCTTTCCAGGGTCTGGGCAACGGTAGACGGATAAATTATGGCCGTGGAAATGCCAAGGTTGTTCAAGCGCTCCTCCAGGGACCGGGAGGCATCGGTGTCATAGCCAAGTAGAACCAGGGTCGGTTCCAGGCTGACCACAAGCTCTTCGTTAATATTAAAGGCATCGCCCACCCGCTGGATGCGCCCTTCCGCCACCGCTGTTTCCAGCTCCGGCGGATAATTGCAAAAATTTGTTACCCCGACTATGGAATCCTCCAGCCCCAGGGCGAAAAGAATTTCGGTATTGCTGGGCATCAGGGAAATTATTCTTTGTTCTTCCGGCGCCCCGGTTTCTTCTTCGCCGCCGTTTTCTTCAGCCGGCCCGCAACCCGCGGCCGCCAGGATCAGCACCAGCATCAACACTGCCATTAGAAAGACTATTCTTTTCATGTTTGACCTCCCACCATTTATTCAATACTTATACGGACTGATTGCAGTCATCCATTGATATCCCTTTATAAAACAAACAACGCCCGGCCTAAGGGGGCCGAGCCTGGCAAATTTCCACAATCGCACCTCCCTTTCTCCACGAAGGTTCGAGTACGCACTTTACAGGCAGGTTTCCTGGCTTCCGTTCATCTCCTTTCGCCCCCTTCCCCCGCGCTAAACGCAGAGTGGCTTGCGGCGAGAAGATCCCGGTTACAGTGGCGGGACCGCGCAGGCCTTGCACCTGCTTCCCTTTTAACCCTCACGGGCACCTGTAAAGAAATATTAAGTTCATATTCTATTGTATCTCAATTATACCAGTTCGGGCAAGCTTTTTTTAGACGCTGCTATTGGAGCCCATTTTAACCAGGTGATAGAGTTTTTTAACCTCGGAGCGGCTGAGATGGCGGTATGCTCCCGCCCGCAGCCCCCGGGCCGTCAGAAAGGCAAAGCGGATGCGGCGCAGCTTAAGCACCGGGTGTCCTACCGCGGCGCACATCTGTTTGACCTGCCGCTTGCGCCCCTCGGTTAAAACATTGTCCAGCAGGGTGCACCCGTTGCCTTTTCGCACGGCCCGCACCTGCGCCGGCGCGGTCTTGCGCCCTTCCACCTCCACCCCCCGGGAAAGTTGCTGCAGGGTCTCCGCGGAAGGAAATCCTTTCACCCAGGCGCGGTACTCTTTTTCCACGTGAAAGCGCGGGTGGGTCAGCCGGTAAGCCAGCCCGCCGTCGTTGGTCAGAAGCAATACCCCGCTGGTGTCAGCATCGAGCCGCCCTACGGGATAAATACGGGCCGGGATATCCTTGACCAGATCCAGCACGGTGGGGCGGCCGTGAGGATCCGACACTGTGGAGACAAAGCCGATGGGCTTGTCCAGGAGCAGGTAATAATAATGTTCAGGGCTCCGGACCGGGATACCGTCCACCAGAATTTCGTCGCCAGCGCTGACACCAGTTTGCGGCAGCAGCGCCCGCTCCCCGTTGACGGTCACCCGGCCTTCCCGGATGATCTGCTCGGCCTTGCGGCGTGAAGCTACTCCCGCCGCAGCTAAATATTTGGCCAGGCGCATCCACTTGCCTCCTCCCAGTCGCCAGCTCCGGAATATGTACCTAAGTTTACCACATTTCGCCCCATTATTTGTTTACCGTTTTTGTTCAGCCTCCCCCCTCCCCGGCCCTCCCCCACCCTTTTGAAATCAAGAGCCGTCCTTGAAAAAAGCCAGAGCCCCTGCTTTTTGCAGGCGGTGATAAATTTTATCACGGTCCGTGCTATAGAGGCCGCGTTTGCAGATATAATCCCACAGAAGGCCCCCGGAAAGAGTATAAATGCCCCGGCGCCCCGCGGCGGTGCGCCCCATCTGCCGGGTAAAGTAGATCAGAGTGCCGCAAACCGTGTCCCGGGGCAGCAGCACTGGCTCCAGCCCCTCGCTGATCCTCCAGGCGTTATATCCGGCCAGGGTTCCGGTAATCATGGCCTCTGTATGCCCCACGGCCAGGCCGGCCCTTTCGCCGGCCACCAGCAGGTTGTCAAGGTGAGGCAGCAGCAGCCGGTTATCCCTGAGCACCATGCCGCTGAAACGAATGGAATTACCCCGGCTCCCGCCCAGGGGATCGCGATAGACCGCCCGCTCCAGGCCGGGGAAGCGGCGCAGCGCCTGCAGGGAGAAAAAGGGAGCCATCATTTTCACCGCGCCGTTATCAATGAGAACAATGTTTTCTTTGAACTGCGGCAAAACGTACTGGCGGCAGGCCTTCTCTTCGGCGGGTGATCCGCTTGATTCATCTATTAGCTCCCGGGGCAGGGGCAGTAAGACCACTCCCTTTTGCCGCAGCTCTCTTAAGAGATCAGGGGAAAGGGACGACGGTTCGAGTTCACAGGAGCCGCTGAAATAGCCGGGCTGTCCTGCCGGGCGCTGCAGGGGGATCTTCTCTGCCCCGGCCTTCACGGCAATACTGACGCGGGGGCCGAAGGTGGGACAGCGGAAGATGCACATGGCGCAACCGTTGCCAAAACGCGAGCAATTGGCCGTCGGGCCCGCCGTGCCGCTGGCATCAATAAAAACCGTACCCCTGATCACTTCTCTGCCCTGGCTTAAGATCACTGCCCTGACCAGGCGGTCCTTTACTTCCACATTGACCACGCGCCGGCCAAAGAGCACTTTTACTCCGTGGGACTGGAGAAGCTGTAGTACCGGCAGCTCCACCCGCTCCACGTCATAGAAAGAAGCATGCCTGTGTCCCGGAAAATCCATATTGGCATGGCGGGCGCAGCAATCGGTTATCTCCACCAGTTCCCCCGCCCCCATCAGTTTCAGCTCCTCCGCGGCGGTATAGCGGCCGTTGTTGCGCATAATCCCGCCCACCAGGCCTGAAGCCAGCAGGCGGTCAGTGCGCTCGATCAGGGTTACAGCCAGCCCTTTTTTGGCCGCCGCCAGCGCAGCGGCGCAACCGGACCAGCCTCCCCCGACCACAATTAGATGTTGCATTTACTTCGCCACCTTAGCCGAAAACGATTTTACACACGATCACGGAGAAGATAAAGCTGCCCAAATCCGCCAGCAGCCCAACGGTAAGGGCGTGGCGGGTGCGATAAATCCCTACCGCCCCAAAATACACCGTCAGAACATATAGCGTGGTCTCCGTTGAGCCGAACATGGTTGAAGCGATCCGTCCCAGCAGTGAATCGGGGCCGTTTCGCTGCAGCATATCCGCGGTCATGGCCAGGGCTGCGCTCCCGGAGATGGGGCGCATGATGGCCAGAGGGACAATTTCTGCCGGTATGGCCAGCCAGGTTAGCACCGGGGTAATTAGTTTAACCAGCAAGTCCATCAAACCCGAATCGCGAAGCAGCCCGATGGCCACCATCATGCCTACCAGGAATGGAATCAGGCGTACGGACATCTTAAATCCTTCTTTAGCCCCGTCGACAAAAGCGTCAAAAACATTAACCTTCCGGTAAAGGGCTAACCCTACAACTAAAGCGATAAAAACAGGGATAATCCAGACGGATAAAAAATTTACCAGTTTAACCATGGTTTATAACCACCGTCTTCTGAGCAAACGGTCCAAGATAAGGGCAACAACCGTAGAACTAAGGGTAGCTACGATGGTGGTGCCGACGATATCGGTAGGATTAAGAGAACCGGCCGAAGCCCTCAGGGCGATTACCGTAGTGGGCAAAAGGGTCAGGCTGGAGGTGTTTATGGCCAGCAGCGTGCACATTTCATCGGAAGCGGTATCCTCCCTGGTATTTAACTGCTGCAGCTCTTCCATCGCTTTAATGCCAAAAGGGGTGGCCGCATTGCCCAGGCCAAGTATATTGGCGCTCATATTCATCAGGATGGCGTTCATGGCCGGGTGTTCCCGGGGGACACGGGGAAAAAGAAGATAAGCCAGGGGTTGCAGCACTTTTTTGATCATTTCGATAACTCCGGATCTTTCTATTAATTTCATCATGCCCAGCCAAAAGGTCATAACACTGATTAACCCGAAGGCCACGGTGACCCCCTGTTCCGCCGAGGCAAATATGGAGGGTGTAATCTGTTCAATCTTGCCGCTTAAAGCCGCTGCCAATATGCCCAGGCAGATCATGCCGGCCCACAAGTAATTAATCACCCGAAAACCCCTCTCTTGCAGGATAAAGCGGGCTTAATCTTTTACCGTAAAAACGACTTCCATAACCCGGCCAGGTAATGGCCCAGGGGCATGCGCCTGATGGCCTGGCCCGATTGCAGCTCCACCCTGCCCAGCAGGTTTTCCCCCAGGTACATTTCCAGTTCGCCCAGCTTTTGCCCGGCTGCCAGCGGCGCGGCTAGACGATCTTGCAGCTTTATAACATACCGCACCCTCGACCTCTCTTCCGGCCGCAGCGGGTAATGGAAATCTTTACTGGCGACCACGTCAACCCTTTGCGTTCCTTTATACACTTCCGCCGTACAGATGACCTGGCCCTGGTACAGCACCTTTTGCCGGGAATATGTCTCAAAACCGTAATCAAGCAGCCGCATCGTGTCTTCCCACATCTGGGGAGCATTCAGGACTACCGCCACTAGCTGCCATCCCTCCCGGGTAGCCGAACCGACAAAGCAACGGCCCGCCTCCTTGGTCCACCCGGTCTTAACTCCGTCTCCACCGGGATAAAGCTCCAGCAGGCGGTTCTGGTTTTGCAAAACCCGGTCCCACTCCCGGCCGGGCCAGCTAATAATATATTCGGGGGTGCGAATAATCTCCCGGAAACGTTCGTTTTGCAAGGCATAGGCACTGATTAAGGCAAGATCGTAGGCCGTAGTATAGTGACGATCATCGGGCAAACCGTGCGGGTTGCAAAAATGGGTATTCGTAGCGCCAATGGCGGCAGCTTTTTCATTCATCAGCGCTGCAAAGTTTTCCACAGAACCGGCAATATGCTCGGCTATGGCCACCGCAGCATCGTTCCCGGAAAGGAGCATCAAACCGTATAAAAGCTCTTCTAAGGTTTTCTGCTCTCCTTCTTCGAGCCAGATGGAGGAGCCTTCCGTGGCGGCGGCCCGCTTGCTGGTTGTAATGACATCGGCTTCATTGCCCAGTTCCAGGGCCAATATGGCAGTCATGATCTTGGTGGTGCTGGCCATGGGCAGGCGTAATTGCGCATTTTTTTCCCAGAGAACCCGGCCTGTCTCCCGGTCCATCAAAATCGCCGCCCGGGCGGTAATGCCGCCTTCTTCAGTTGCCAGTTCGTTTTCTGCGGCCGCCGCAGCAGGCAGCAACAATGAAAGAAGCAACAACATAGCCGGCCACAGCCACAGCGCATACCGCCTGCAAAGCATAAGCTTCATCTCATCTCTCCTGAACCGGGGCGCTGGTTGTTGCTTATACTTATTCTTGGACCGGCCTTTTTATGAATCAACCCGGGAAGCTCCCGGGCTGAGAATTATACAGGTCTAAGGCCTATTGAACAGCTTCAGGCACCCGCTGCCGGGAACGGTTCGGGCCGATCATGCCCTGTACCTGGGCAATGACCTGAGGCGCCACATCAATGAGCCGATCCAGCAAAGCATTACGATCTACCGGCAGCAGGCGGACCTGCCCCTGTCCTACCACCAGGAAAGCGACCGGTTGAACTGAAACACCGCCTCCGCTGCCGCCGCCGAAGGGCAGCTCGGCGCTGCGTCCGTTGGAATTGCCGCTTTTTTCCTCCTGCTGGTCAAATTCTGTTCCCCCGGCGGCAAAACCAAAAGTTACCCGGGAAATGGGGATAATTACACTACCGTCCGGCGTCTCCACCGCATCGCCCACAATCTTGTTGACGTCAACCATTTCTTTCAGGTTTTCCATGGCCGTTTTCATTAAACTTTCAATGGGATGATGATCCACTGATTGCACCTCCAATTTTTCTTGTTAGCAGCAATAATTTTAACCCGCGAAACAGTGGCATGGTCAGCTCTCCTTCCCAGCGCAAGGCAAATACGGTACAGTTATAACGGGGAATGATCTTAAAGCGCGGCGCTGCTTCAAAAGAGAACAGATGATACAACAATCCCTGCACAACCCCTCCCAGGGCCCAGCCTCCGCCAAAAGTAAAACCCACCCAGGAAGGATCTTCCAGGCCGTAAACCACCTCCAGGTCAAACCGTTTCCAGGCCATTTTCTTTAGCTCGGACCTGACTGTTTTTAAGCCGGCCAGCCCGGCTTTGATCAAGTTGCCGCTGAACAGCCCCGGCGTCATATTTTCCCCCGGCTCATACCGGTCCATTTCCTCCGCAACGCTGCCACGGCCGGGGCCACTGCGGCGAAACAACGGCAGCCTGAACTCCTTTTTGCCCAGTTTTAACAGCGAGGTTACTTCCGCTTCACCATTACGGAAAAATTTAACTATAAAGCCGATCCGGCAAATCTTTACGGTAAGCGCCGCCCGGTCTTCTTTATTTTCTCTTAGGTAAAACACAAATATGCGCAGCGGTAAAAACAGCGCGGCCACGGCGGCCATAAGGCAAAGGAGCAATGCAGTCAACAGGTAATAAGGCCAGGCCATCACGGGGCTCCTTTATACTTTATTATGTTTAATAATTCCCAGTTCAGGCAAAAAAAACGCATCCGGAGGGGACCTTTGGCAATCAGGAGAAAGAAGAAGTGAGAAAAACAGGCTTTGGGCGGAAAAAGGGAATCCAGAAGTAAGAAGCCGAAAGCCTGAAGGAGGCTAAAAGCCGGGGTCTCAACACTCCCTCCCCCCTCGTGGGGGAGGGCCGTGGTGGGGGGGATTGAGGCAGAAGCAGGAGACAGACGATAGGAAGGTAAGGAGACAGGAGACAGATTACAGGATACAGGACAACCGGGAAATCGGGCTTTAGCTAGTTGAAGAGAGTCCCAGACTTCAGAAGAAAAATTTTAAAGACAAGATAAACGGCGCTGATACGCATTGAAGATAGAAAAGCAGAGGTCTAGGGTAAAGGAGGTTTTTCTGACCTCTAACCTCCGACCTCTAACTTCTAAAAGCCCCCTTTCCCTAACCCTCTCCCACCAGGGGAGAGGGAACTGCCGCGCTTACTCTTCCAGGGGGGGCAGCTCTTTTAGCTCCTTGAGTCCGAAATACTTGAGAAAATCAGGGGTAGTACTATACATCAGCGGCCGGCCCGGCCCTTCCTTGCGGCCGCTGATGCGAATTAATCTGCGCTTGAGCAGATTTTCCAGGACATGCTCGCATTTAACACCGCGTATGGACTCAATTTCGGCCCGGGTAACGGGCTGCTTGTAGGCGATAATGGCCAGGGTCTCCAGGGCTGCATTGGAAATACTGCCGCCCCCTTCTTCGCCAATGGCCCGCTCCAAATCTCCGGCCAGCTCCGGCGGAGTGCCCAACTGGTAGCCTCCGGCCACTTCAAAAATACGGATACCCCGTGAAGCGGCAGCCAGGTCATGTTGCAATTCAGCCACAATCTCCCGGGTTTCCTCCCGCGGCAGCTCCAGAATATCGGCCAGCTTTTCCAGGCGCACCGGATCCTCGTTTAAAAACAAAATGGCTTCGATCAGAGTTTTCTGCCGCTCACGCTCCATGCTTCTGCTCCTTTTCCCGCGTGCTGTTAATTGACAACAGGATCTGCCCAAAAGGGCGGTCCTGGTAGAGGGCAATTTTACGCTGCCGCGCCAGCTCCAGCACGGCGATAAAGACGGCAATCAGCTCCCACAGGCCGCCTTTCTCGTTCCAGAAAGCTTTCAGAGGAAGGACTTTGCCGGAGCGCTCCAGCAGGTCATAGATAAAGGCCATCTTTTCCGCCACCGGGAAATCTTCAATCCCGCCGATCACGGGCGTAATGGCCGCGGCAGCGGCGGTTTCGGCGAAGCGGCGCATAATTTCCCCCAGCACATAGGGACCTTCCCAAAAAGTATAAAAGGTCTGCTGGCGGCCCATAAGCATCAGCTTGCGCCCGCCGGTGGACCGTAAAAAAATCTTTTGCTGCTCCAGCTCTTTTTCCCTAAGAAACCTGGCCGCCTCCTTGAAACGACGGTATTCTTCAAGGCGGTTGAACAACTCCTCCGGTGAATTGATATCAAAGATCTCTTCTTCATCTTCCGCCGGACGGGGCTGGCGGGGTAAAAGCAGCTTCGATTTCAGCCGCAGCAGCGTTGCCGCCATGACCAAAAATTCGCTGGCAATATCCAGGTTCAGCTCTTTCATTGACTGCAGGTAGGCCAGGTATTGCCCGGTAATTTCGGCGATGGAGATCTCCCAGATATCCACCTCCGCCTTTTTGACCAGGTGGAACAACAAGTCAAAAGGCCCTTCAAATACCGGCAACCTGACCGTGTAACTCAAAGGCCCATCGCCTCCCGCACCGCTGCCAGGGTGGCCTGCGCCGCCTCGCGGGCGCGCTTGCCGCCTTCATGGAGAATCTCGTCGAGGTACTCCGGTTTCTGCTCCAGCTCCCGGCGCTTTTCAAAAACCGGCTGAAGATAGGCCGCCAGCTTTTCCGCCAGGAGGCCTTTACACTGGACACAGCCTATACCGGCGCTGCGGCATTCTTCTCCCACTCCGGCCGCGCCGGGCTGGTTGAAAATTTCGTGGAAGCGGTATACTGTGCATACCTCGGGACGGCCGGGATCGTGGCGCCGCACCCGCTGCGGGTCGGTTACCATCAGGTGCACCTTCTCCCGTACTTCCTCCGGGGTGGCGGACATGGCAATATAGTTGCCGTAACTTTTGCTCATTTTGCGGCTATCGATACCCGGCACCAGGGTGAATTTGCTTAAAAGCGTCTCCGGCTCCGGGAAGACCTTTCCGTAAAGATAATTGAAGCGCCGCGCCACCTCGCGGGTAAACTCCAGGTGCGGCGCCTGGTCTTCGCCCACCGGAACGGCGTCGGCACGGTAGGCCAGGATATCGGCGGCCTGCAAAGCCGGATAGCCCAGGAAGCCGTAGGTATTGATGTTTTTCCCTTCCAGCTCACGCAACTGCTCCTTAAAGGTAGGGCAGCGCTCCAGCCAGGAGATGGGGGTAATCATCCCTAGCAGTAAAAATAGCTCGGCATGCTCCAGGATGTCCGACTGGCGGAAGATGACCGACGTTTCCGGATCCAGGCCGGCGCTGAGCCAGTCCACCAGCATCTCGCGCGAATTTTCCCTGATTTCCGCGCTTTCTTCGTAACCGGTGGTCAGGGCGTGCCAGTCGGCAATGAAATAGTAGCAGCGGTATTCCTGCTGCAGGCGGATCCAGTTCTGCAGCGCCCCGATATAGTTGCCCAGGTGCAGGCGGCCGCTGGGGCGCATGCCGCTGACAATAATTTTTTGCTTGCTCAATCAATTCGCCTCCTGTTCAGCTATAAACCCGGGATAAGCCGGATAATGGCATTAAATAAATTTAATATCAGGTCGTAAAGGGGAAATAGAATATAACTTAGGGCCCGGGTGATAATTAACACCAGCAAGATGATCGGCGCGTAAGGCTCGATCTGGTGAAAAAAATCCACAAATGAATCCGGCGCCAGGGAAACAAGGATCTTGGAGCCGTCCAGCGGTGGGATGGGGATGAGGTTGAATACCCCCAGCAGGATGTTCAACTGGACCATTACGGCCATAAAGGAGAGAAAAAGCCCTCCCGCACCGGATAGAATCAGGACCCGGAATAAAACCAGGCTGAGAAAGGCCAGGGTAAAATTGGCCAGGGGGCCGGCCAGGGATACCCAGCGCAGACCGGCCCGGTAATTACGGAAATTGTAAGGGTTGATCGGCACCGGCTTGGCCCAGCCGAATCCAACCAGGATAATCATCAGGGTGCCGATGGGATCAAGGTGGCTGATGGGGTTTAAATTCATGCGCCCGTAGGCCTTGGCCGTGGCGTCTCCGTAAGCGTAAGCCACCCGCGCATGGGCGAATTCGTGCACGGTAATGGCTATGAGCAGGGCCGGGATACGCAGCACCATGGTTACCGGATCGAAGTTAAACATGCCCTAGCCCTCCTTCCCTTTGAGCTGGCCCAAAAACCAGGCAATATATTCGCGTTCTTCCGCGGGGGTGCGCACCTTGCCGTCAAGGATAGCACCCCGCAGCTTGTCCATAATTCTTCCATAAAGCGGGCCCGGCTCCAGGCCAAACTGCTTTAAGTCACCGCCTTTCAGGCGGGGCCGTACATGCTGCAGGCTGTCCAGGTAAAGCTGCACATAATCTTTTACCGCCCGATCTGGCGCTTCTGCGTAAAGCAACACCAGGGCTTCTCCGGGCAGCGGTTCCAGGCAGCCCACGATAGTACTGTGGCGCAATTTTTCGCCGCACAGTTCTTTCAGCACTTCGGGCACAATGCGGCAACTGCCCAAAACCGTTTCAGTCCGCTGCCGCGAAAACTGTAACCGTCTCATTATAACAGAACTTGCTTCCGGATCCAAATCGTAAAGCAGGCCACACAGGTAAACCAGCTCCGGGTCCGGAGGGGTCCGCCACTGCCGTAGAGAGGCCCACTGCAGCGCTTCGCGGATGCGGCCAAGACGCCGCCAGGTTTTTACAGTTGGCTGGAGCCGGTAATAAAGTGAAGGCAACGCCCCCAGCTCGGCCAATCGTTTCAGTACCCGCGGCGGATCAGCTTCCCGGTAAACCAGGCTTAGTTCCTGGTTAAGCCTTTGGCGGCTCAATTTTTCCAATACTTTGCCTTTTACCGCTTTTTCGATCAAGAGCAGGGTATTTTCTTCAATGGTGAAACCAAAGCGGACTTCAAAGCGGGCCGCCCGGATAATACGCAATGGATCATCGACAAAACTGAGATTGTAAAGGGAGCGGATAATGCCCTTACTTAAATCTTCCCGGCCATTGAAAAAGTCAAAAAGCTGCCCGTACGAGTCGGGCATCAGCGAGCAGGCCAGGGTATTGATGGTAAAATCGCGCCGGTAAAGGTCATTTCTAAGGCTGGAGCTTTCCACCTTAGGCAGCGCCGCCGGGGCGGCATAGAACTCTTTGCGCGCCGTGACCAGGTCCAGGCGGGGCCCGTCCGGCAAAAAGAGCGAAGCGGTGCCGAATTGCTCAAATATTTTAAGGGTGCCGCCCAGGAAGCTCTGCAGCTCCCGGGCAAAAGCGATGGCATCGGGTATGACCACAAAATCCAGATCCTGGGAGGCGGGACAGCCCAGCAGCAGATCTCGGATAACCCCTCCCACCAGGTATACCATGCTCTCTCCCCTGGCAGCCCGCTGCCCGATCAACAAAAGCAGGCTCTGCAGCCTGGCGGGGAGATTTTCGGCGATGAAGGCGGCCAGGTTGTCCACCTGCATGATTTCTGGAGTGCCGCGGGTTTTCAAAATCTCCCCGGGACTGGTAGGGGAACGGCCGCGCTTGTCCAGGGCATAAAGGGCACGCAAAACATCGGAGCGGGTGACAATCCCCTCCAGCTTCCCGTCCGCTCCCACCACGGGTACGCGGCCGATGTTTTTTTCAGCCATCAGGCGCCGCACCGCGGTGAGCGAATCGCCGGGCGATACAGTGATTACGGGCCGGCGCATGAACGCTTTGACTTGAGCGTGAGCGAGATTGCTGCGCGCCGCTTTTTGCAGGTCGCGCCGTGAGATAATCCCTACCAGCCTGCCCTCTTCCATGACCGGGCAGCCGCTGATTCCTTTTTCATAGAGAAATTCGGAAGCCCGGGCCACGGTAAAACTGCTGTCAATCAGCTCCACGGGAAAAGATGCGGCCTGCCTGGCCGTGGCCACCGGGGGCAAAAACTGCTCCAGAAGCTCCAGCAACTGCTCTTTGACCTCTTCCAGCGAGCTGTTATTAAGCGAGGCCGTAACAGCCCCTGAATGCCCCTTAACGCCCAGGGGCCCCAGTAATTCAGCCAGGTTCAAGTCATCGACCAGGGAACGGGCGGCCAGATAGATTGATTGCTCCATTGGAACCAGGATTACCGCCAGGTCCACTTCTTCCAGATCCTGCAGGTAGCGGAACAGGCTCGCCGCGCCGCGGGCATAATCGTCCATGGAGGCGGAGCTTAAAAGCAGGCGGCGGTGCTGTATATGATAATATTCGCTGTCCTGGATTAATTTTTCCAGCAGGGCTTTCTGGGCAGCGATTAGGGGCGGGCGCAGGTATTCCTGGATTAAATCAGGCTGGATCCCTGAAGCCCAGAGATACGCCGCGGCGGTAACGTCCCGCGCCGTAGTGGTGCTGTAGGTGAGGCAGCCGGTATCTTCATAAATACCCAGGACCATGAGCGTTGCTTCCAGCTTGTTTAAGGGAATACCTTTCTGGCGGATCTGTTCCACCAGTAGTGTTGTGGCCGCGCCTACATTTTTTACCAGCGCTTCCCCCACCAGGTCGTCCTCGCCCGGCGGGTGGTGATCATAAATATAAATTTTTGCGGCCTGCTCCACCTCTTCCAGGTAGGGGCCGAGGCGGCTTTTTTGGCGGGTATCCACAATCACCGCCGTACCCGGGGAGCCCGGCGCCTGGCCGGCTTCGCGCAAGGGCAGCAGGTGGCGGTGCCGGTTGACAAAAGCCTGCACATTGGCATGCAAAGGCTCCGGCAGGGCGATTTTTCCGCCGGGATAAAGCTTGGACGCTCCCACGGCCGCGGCCAGGGCATCAAAATCGACGTGGTCATGGGTGACAATCAGGGTCAAATTTTAACACCGCCGCAGATTTCCAACTATGTACTTTATTGATTATATCATAAAGACAAAGCAAGAACCATTATTTCCTTATGCTTCCAGGTATTATTTTCAGAACTATCCAAAAAATCATGAGCTGGCGGCGGCCCGGCCATTTCCTTTGCGGGAACAGGTTGTACCGGTCCGCCAGGATGAAAGCGGGCATAACAGATTACATGGCATTATACAGGAAATCCTCATCACAATAATACTGGCGATACTGGCCGGCAGATTCCGCTAAGAATAATTACCTAATGTTCGGTAATCTCTTCCTGGTGCTGGGAGTTGTACTGGTTGATATATTCATACTGGTTGAGCATTTCTTTATCGCCGGAGAGTTGGGCCACCTGATCGCGGATGACCGTAATGTGCTTTTCTTCGGCTTTGGCCAGATCGGCAAAAAGTGCGGCCATTTCTTCATTTTGGCTATCCTGGGCTTCCCGCATATACCTGACATACTGGATTAACGCCTGTTCTTTCTGCCGCAATGCCTTTTCTAAAAAATCTACCATCTGCAATGTAACATCCCCTCTTTGTTGTAAGATTAACTTACTACTGTATAAACCAATATGATTATATTTTGCCGCTTGTAGAAATTAAACATACAGCAGGGCTATAGTAAACCGCCCCGGCGGTTTTGGCTGGGCGCTTTTTAGGGCCGGGCCCTATGGCTTGTTCTGCATGCGGTCCACGTCTTTCACTTTAAGGAAGCTGGGCCGGATGCGGCTCACCGGAATGGGGCGGCGCACCACAATACTTAACAGCGCCTTGGCGTTAAAAGGGATCAGGGGCCACAGGTAGGGGAAGCCGAAAGAACGGGTAGTGCCGATACGCAATACTAACACAGCAAGGCCGCCCAGCAACCCCGGCAGGCCGAAGATCCCGGTGCTAAGAATCAACAGCAGCAGCACCACCCGGTTGGCCATGCTCAGCTCCCAGCTCGGCGTGGCGAAAATACCCAGGGCGACCAGGCCGGTATAAAGGAGGACCTCCGGCACAAAGAAGCCCACTTCCACGGCGATCTGGCCGATGAGCAGCGCCCCGACCAGGCCCAGGGCGGTAGCAAACGGTGACGGGGTATGGATACTGGCCATGCGGACCAGGTCCAGGCCGAAGTGGGCGATTATAAACTGCAGGTACAGCGGAATCGCCGCCTGTTCCTTGGGTCCGATAAAGCTAAGAAATTCGGGCAGGTAGCGGGGCTCTTCAGCCAGTAGAATCCACACCGGAATCAGAAGGAAGGAAAGTAGGAAACCCAGCATGCGCACCCAGCGGATATAAGTGCCGATTATGGCGGAATGGCGGAATTCTTCGGCATGCTGCAGGTGGTGAAAAAAGGTTACCGGCGCAATCATTACCGAAGGAGATGTATCGACGATTATGACCACGTGCCCTTCCACCAGGTGGGCCGCGGCCACATCGGGACGCTCAGTATAGCGCACCTCGGGAAAAGGGTTCCAGTAGGAGCCGGCAATAAACTCTTCCACCGACTTTTCAGCCATGGGCAGTGCGTCAATATTGATACTTTTAATGCGCTTCCGCACCTGATCCACGATTTCCGGCCGGGCCACGTCATTAAGATACAGGATCGCCACGTCGGTGACCGAACGTTGACCGGCTTTAATCGCCTCCACCCGTAGCTGGGGGTCGCGGATACGCCGGCGAATCAGAGCAATATTATAGACCAGGGTTTCGACAAAGCCGTCACGGGACCCGCGGGTTACCTTTTCAATGTCCGGTTCTTCGGGAGAGCGGACCGGGTATTCGCGGGTATCGATGACTAATGCCTGTCTCTCTCCGTCCAGGAACAGAATCATGGGCCCGGCCAGGGCTTCGCGGATAGCCTCTTCCAGGTCGTTAATCGGTGTTACTTCCACAAAGGGGATAATCTGCCGCAGCAGTTTCTCCAGAGGGGCGGGAGTGATTTCTTCACGTTTGACATTCAGAACGGCACGGAGAATGAAAGAAGAGATCTGGCTGTTGGTAAACCCGTCCAAAAAGAGCAGCGCCGCTTTTTTCCCGCCGATAGTGATCTCTTTCAAAATAACGTCAAAATTGCTCTCGCCAAGCTGCAGGCGCTCTTTTAGATACTCCAGGTTTTCTTCAATTTTTCTACTGATTTTAGCCTGATCTTCATTTCCGGCCATAAAGGCTGCGCCCCTTTCACTTGTCCAGGCAGGTTGACCTAGCCCTTGGGATTAAAGAACACCGCGATGAGAAAAGCAAAAAAGATGGCCGCGGTGATACCGGTGCTGGTCAGTTCGAACATGCCGGTGAGCACACCGATGACGCCGCGGCGTGCCGCTTCGGACATGGCCCCCTTTACCAGGGCGTTGCCGAAGCTGGATATGGGCAGGCTGGCCCCGGCCCCGGCGAACTGGATCAGGCGGTCGTACAGGCCCAGGCTGCCCAGGATACCCCCGGCAACCACGAAACCCGAGAGGATATGCCCCGGTGTAAACTTGGTCAGGTCAAACAGCAGTTGCCCCACCAGGCAGAACAGTCCGCCGACGATAAATGCGGTCAAGTAAGTGCCCATTGGATTTTCACACCTCCAGCTTCCCAGGGACGGTTCTTGACTTGAATTTTGACAAACTCAAGTCAAGAACCGTCTCCAATTGACTTCAAGTCAGGAGCCGTCTCCCATTTCCAAGGCAACGGCGTGGGCGATGGAGGGGATGCTTTCGCCCTGGGCCAGGGTGGTGGGGCTGTGCAGGGCCCCGGTAGAAACCAGCAGCACCCGCTTCAACTCTCCTTCTTGCATCCGCCGCCAGATATGGCCCAGCCCCACCAGGGCTGAACAGGCACAGCCGCTGCCCCCCGACTCAACCTGCTGCAGGTCGGGATTATAGATCATAACACCGCAGTCGTTATAGTTGTCGTCCAACTGATAACCGCTGCGCGCCAGGATCTGCCTGTTTAAAGCCATCCCCACTTTGCCCAGGTCTCCGGTAACGATTAAATCATAATATGACGGATTCCGCTGCAGCTCCTGGAAGTGCAGCAGCAGGGTTGACGCCGCCGCAGGGGCCATGGCTACGCCCAGCCCCAGGGGATCGTTCTGATTGAAATCAACGACCTTGCCCGTGGTCACGGCAGTAATACGGGGCGGCTGCCCCTCCGCGCCGATTACCGCCGCCCCGGCTCCGGTTACCGTCCACTGGGCCTGGAGCGGCCGCTGAAAACCGTACTCGGTGGGATAGCGAAACTGCCTTTCCGAACTGCAATTGTGGCTGGAAGTTGCGGCCAAAACATTTGTCGCAAAACCGGCCGCAACCAGGATGGCACCCAGGGCCAGGGATAGAGCAAGGGTGGAGCAGGCGCCATATAAACCGAAAAAAGGAAGGGCCAGTTTGGCGGCACAGTAGCTGGATGCGGTGATCTGGTTCAACAAGTCACCGGCCAGAAAGTAATCCATTTGCTCGAGGCGATAGTTCCCTTTCTCCAGGGCCAGGGCGCAGGCATCGGCCAGCATTTTCCTTTCCGCCGCCTCAAAACTTTTCTGCTCCAGCAATAAATCTTTGTAGATCAAGTCGAAATCCGGCCCGAGGGGGCCCTGCCCTTCCCTGGGGCCGGCCACCGTCGCCGCTGAAGCCAGGTAAGGAGGGGCATCGAATAAGATGCTATGCTTTCCTGCCTTTGGGCTCATCTTGCACCTTCTTACAGAATCGCTGAGATTAAGCCGGCCACAAAGGCGGTTACCACTCCAAAAACAATGACCGAGCCGGCCAGGGCAAACATTTTCGAGCCGATACCCAATACCAGGCCTTCTTTTTTAAATTCCAGGGCCGCCGCAGTCATCGAGTTGGCGAAACCGGTTACCGGGACGGCAGTGCCTGCGCCTGTATAGCGAGCAATGTTGTCGAATACACCAAGACCGGTCAGCAGTGAGGCCAGGAAGATCATTGTCACCACGGTAGGATTGCCCACGTCAGTGCTTGAGAACCCCAGGGATAGATAAATGTTCTGGATAAACTGCCCCAGCAAGCAGATCATACCGCCGCTTAAGAAGGCGATAATGCAGTTGCGCCACAACGGCGGCCTGGGCATTTCCCGCTTAACCATAGTCTGATAATCTTCTTCCGTAATGTTAAGCTCAGGATGAATACTGGCCACTTTGCCACCCGCCTCACTTTCTGCTACCTGTTTTCATGGACGCCGAAAGCCAGTTTCAGATTGACTTTGTACTCGACGATTTCCCCATTGTCCAGGGACGCAGTAAAGTTAAGCACCTCTACTCCGGTGATATTGTCCAGCGTTTTGGACGCCTCTTTTACCGCGTTGCGCATGGCGTCGTCCCAGCTCACTTCAGATTCCCCGACCAGTTCAATTACTTTGGCTACCGTAGTCACCGGTAATGGAGCCTCCTTTAAGTGAATTTAATTTAGTTACAGGATTTGTGGTTAGAGTAACCGCCACCGGCCGCGAACGGCGGGGCGGTTCCCGTGGCGGCGAATACCAGATGGTATAAGCCAGCAGGCCGGCAATAAGCACAAACAGGATCAATAAAAAAAGAACCGCCGTAACCCTGAGAGAATATCCCCGCAAAAACATGGTAGACCTCCCCGGGGCCATTATTTTGACAGCGGTTTTAGTATGTTTCAAATAGAACTTCTTATACCAGTCAGGGCTGCAGGTAGCGGCGCAGCCGGCCTAAAATTCTTTTCTCCAGGCGCGAAACCTGGCGCTGGGAAAGGGTTAAAGAGCGGCCGACTTGCGCCTGCGTTTGCTCCTGGAAAAAACGCAGGACAATAATTCTTCGCTCCATGGGGGTCAACTGCATTATCCCTTCCCGCAGGCTGATGCGGTCAATGAGCTGCTCCTCCTGGCTGGCTCCTTCCCGGGTGGCGGTGGTCTCTTCTTCCAGGGCGGACAGCGGCAGGGTTGATTCGGTTATGAGAGAGATCTCTTCCACGGGTATGCCGCAAGCCCGGGAAAGCTCGGACAATGTAGGCTCGCGCTGCAGTTCCTGCAGCAATTGCTCGCGGCAAAGGTTAAGGGCGCGGGCCTGCTCCCACAGAGAGCGGCTCACTTTTACCGGTGAGGCAGTATGGCGATGGTAGCAGAGCATTTCTCCCCTGATCCAGGGAAGAGCAAAGGTGGTAAATTTAACCGGGACCTCCGTTTTAAAGCGGGCGACTGCTTTAAGCAGGCCCAGCATTCCTACCTGGTAGTAATCCTCGATTTCGGAAGATGTGCCGGCATAGCGCCGGGCCAGCCCTTTAACCAGGGGACTTAAGCGTGATATCAGCTCCGGCGCAGCTTCACTCTCGCCGCCCTGGTAACGCTGAAGCAGCGCGCGCAGCTCTTCCTCCATCCGTTTAGTTCTCCTCCAGTTTACTCTTGGAACGAATAATCTTGGTTAGCGTAACCTTTGTTCCTTCACCCGGGGCGGATTCCACCTCCATGGAATCCATGAAATTTTCCATAATCGTAAAGCCCATTCCCGAGCGCTCCAACTCGGGTTTGCTGGTATAAAGCGGCTGGCGGGCTTGCTCCAGGTCCGCTATACCTACGCCCACGTCGGCGACGGTCACAGTAAGGCGGTTTCCATCCAGCCAGGCGGTGATGGTGATGGGCCCGATCCGGTCTTCGTAAGCGTGGATGATGGCATTGGTAACCGCTTCGGAAACGGCGGTCTTAATGTCGCTGATCTCTTCCAGGGTCGGATCCAGGCGCGAAGCAAAAGCGGCCACGACCACGCGGGCAAAAGATTCATTTTCCGAAAGGCTCGGGATTTCCAGTTTCATAAATGATTGCGCTTGCACCGTTATTGCGGCCTCCTTTGCGCCGGCAGGGCCAGGTTCCGAAAAGCCTCTGCTTCGCTTTGATAAAAGGGGATAATTTTAGATACTCCAGAAATCTCCAGCACTTTAATTACAGCGGGTGAGACCCGGCAAAGGGCCATGCGCCCGCCCTGGGCCGCCAGGCGCCGGTAACGGCCCAGAAGCACGCCGACGCCGGAGCTGTCCATGAAAGAGAGACCTTCCAGATTTAGCAGAAGGTTTCTGGCGCCGTGTTCTTCCAGGGAACGGTCAATATTCTGCCGCAACACAGCGGACCAGTGATGGTCCAGCTCTCCCCGGACGCGAATTAGCAGGCATTGATCGCGTATCTTTTTTTCCAGATCCATGGCTACCTCCTTGACTCGAAAGCTTACCATGGTAAATTATTCTGCGCTTATCAAAATTTCCCTGCCACGTAGTAAAAAATTTTCGACAAAGGAATATTTATCCGGCTGCGGACAATGAAAGAAAAAGCAATGATTCTAAAAGCAGGCCACGGCGGCGGCTGGCCATTGTCCAGGCCAATTTGGTGGAGCACACGGAGGTTCAGAAGCTTACTCCCGAAACAAAAAAAATGCAGGTTTACCTGCACTTTAACCAATTTGTACTCGATCATAACCGGAGCCATTTGCCATACTTTGACCGGCCGCTTATTATTTGTTCCGCCTGCTCCAAGAAAGAATGTTTGGGGCATTTTCATTGGAAATATGGCAAGCAAGGTTAATGCATAAAGAAAGGGGCTGCCTGACTGACCATCAGGCAACCCCTATTTCAAGTTAGCGGCCGAAGCGGAGCCAGCGGTAAAGCAGGCGCAGGAAGATCACCGGCTGGGAAGCGCGGGCCACATCAGCGGCAGCCACCAGATCTACGCTCGCCTTCTCCCCTTCATTATAGGTGATGATTAATTCGCCCAGCTTGTCGCCCTGCTTAATAGGCGGCTGAACCGGAAGCAATTTAATTTCGCGGGTGAAAGACTCCTCTGCACCCCGGGGCAGCAGCAGGCCAAAGCGGCTTCGCGGCACCAGGTTTACCGTAGACGGCTGGCCTTTGTCCACGGTGATAGTGGCCGCCACTTCATCCGCGTCCAGAATGGGTATACCCTTGAAATGGCTGAAGCCATAATCTAAAAGTTTCACCGCTGCATCATAGCGATCGTCCACGGTGGGAGAACCGAGGACCACAGCCAGAAAGCGGGTTTGACCGCGCTTCGCCGTGGCGGAGATGCCGTTGCCGGCCTCGCGGGTGAATCCGGTTTTAAGGCCGTCACAACCGGGGTAGTAATAAACGAGGCGGTTGGTGTTGCTCAAGAATACTTCCCCGGATTTAATCTGGCCTTTGAGGAAATGCTCGTCCATCCAGATCGTGGCCCACTGGTGAATGCGCGGGTATTCCAGCAGGGCCAGGCTCATGAGCATGATATCATAAGCGCTGCTGTAATGGTCGGGGTGGTGCAGCCCGTGGGGGTTGCAAAAATGGGTGTCAGCCATTCCCAATTGCCGCGCCTTTTCATTCATCATCTCCACGAAACCTTCTACGGATCCACCCACATGTTCAGCCACCGCTACCGCGGCGTCATTGGCCGAGCCCACCGCCATGCCAATAAGCAAGTTTTCTAAAGAGACTACGTCGCCTTCACTTAAGAAAAGCTCCGAACCGCCCATGGAAGAAGCCCTGGCGCTGACATGAACCTGGTCATCAAGAGAAAAAGCGCCCTGCTCCAACTGTTCCAGCACCACCAGCAGGCTCATGATTTTGGTCAGGCTGGCCGGATAAAGCCGCTCGCGGCTATTTTTTTCCCAGATGATTTTGCCGCTGTTTACTTCCATCAGCAGGGCCGCTTTCGCTTTAAGATCAAATTCCGGCTCTTCCGCCAGCCCGGTAGCGGCCAGAGACGAACAGAGCAGGCAGATTAAAATACCCGCGACGATTGCGAAGCGTAGCGCTTTCACCACCTCATCGCTCCCTTTCATTTTTTTGCTATTTTATCCATGGGGGAAAAAAAAATACGGTTTTTTGCCTCCGGTAAAAGGAGAAAAAGGAGTCCCTGAAAAGCTAAAGCCAGGGGTAATAATTATCATCACCGGCAGAAAAATAGGAGTATTTCAGGAGGCGGGCGATCTGGGAAGAATATTATTCATTCTTCAGATGGTATCCCCTTCAGATGGTGCCCCCGCCCTGGAGCCTGGCCCCTGGCCGGGATTTAAAAAGCTTTGCCCGTGAAGCGGCGCAGGCAGCTTCAACCATGCCGCAGCTCCGGCCCCCAAATCGGCCAGAGTCTTACGGGTGCCACAGTTGACACTGCCGCTGAACGAGGGGCTCCAGGCCATAAGGGGCACGTATTCCCGGGTGTGGTCGCTGCCGGGATGAGTCGGGTCACAGCCGTGGTCGGCGGTGATGAGCAGAAGATCTCCGGGCGTTAAAGCCTGCATAAACTGGCTTAGCTGAAGGTCAAACTTCTCCAGGGCCGCAGCATAGCCGGCACTGTCATTGCGGTGACCGTAAAGAGTATCAAAATCGCCGAAAGTGGCCCAGAGCACTCCGCTGCGCACATTCTCCAGGAGATAGCACAGATCAGCGGCTACGGCATCATTGCCGCCCCCGGGCCGCTTCAGCGTAATCCCGCGATGGTTGAAAATATCAGAAACCTTGCCGATGACAGCCACGGGATACCCGGCCCCGGCAGCCAGATCGAGCAGAGTCTTACCGGGCGGATCCAGGGAATAATCATGCCGCCCGCCGGTGCGCACAAAAGCACCGGGGCGGCCTGTAAAGGGCCGGGCGATAACCCGCCCCACGGCATGCTTTCCTGTTAAGATTTCCCGGGCTATAGTGCACCAGCGGTACAGCTCTTCGGGCGGCACCACCGCTTCGTGGGCGGCGATCTGGAACACACTGTCCGCCGAAGTATAGACAATGGGGTACCCTGTTTGAAGGTGCTTTTCACCCAGCTCTTCAATAATTTCGGTCCCGGAAGCCGGCTTGTTGCCAAGCACTTTGCGCCCCAGGGCTTGCTCAAAGGGTTTGATCACTTCATCGGGGAAGCCGCGGGGATAGACTGGAAACGGCTGCGTCAGGATTACCCCGGCCAGTTCCCAGTGGCCGCTGGTGGTGTCTTTACCCGGCGAGCGCAGGGCCATGCGCCCGTAATAACCCGGCGGGGCGGCATCGGTAAGCCCGGGAGGAAGCGCGCCGGGAGAGGAAAGCTGTAAAATCCTTCCCAGGCCCAGCCGGTTAAGGTTTGGCAGCTTGAGGGGGCCTTCTTTTTGCAGCACGTGGTAGAGGGTATTGGCGCCTGCGTCCCCGTACGCCGCGGCGTCAGGCAGCGCCCCCACCCCGGCGCCATCCAGCACCACCACGACCACGCGCCGGCCCGTGGTGGCCAGATCAGGCTCTGGGATGGGTTTTGTCATATACTTCACGGATCTTTCGCCTGGTAATCTGGGTATAAATCTGGGTGGTAGAAATATCGGAATGGCCCAGCATTTCCTGCACGGAACAGAGATCCGCACCGTTTTCCAATAGATGCGTGGCAAAGGAATGCCTCAAGGTGTGGGGAGTAATATCGCCGGAGATTTTCGATTTTTGCACATATTTTTTCAGTATTTTCCAGAAGCCCTGGCGGGTCAGGCGGCGGCCGTGATGATTGACAAATAAAGCTTTTTCGTCGGTTTTTTTGGTCAATTTGTAGCGATGATTCTGTATGTATTCCTGCACATAATTAATAGCCACACTGCCGATGGGGACAATGCGTTCTTTCATGCCCTTGCCTTTACAGCGCAGGAAGCCCACCTCCGGGTTAAAATCGCTTACATTTAACGTGACCAGCTCCGAAACGCGGATACCGGAGGCGTAAAGCAATTCCAGCATGGCTTTATCCCGCAGCCCGTTGGGCTCGCCTAACTTGGGCTGGCCCAGCAGTTTGTCCACTTCCTTGGCCGTAAGAACGCGGGGCAGTTTTTTCTCCAGCTTGGGGGTCTCCAGATCCCGGGCCGGATTTTCCTCAACGATGCCCTCCAGGACTAAAAAGTTGAAAAAAGAGCGGATTGAAGCGATATTACGGGATATGGTTGAAGGCGCCCTACCTTCCTGCTTTAAAGAATTGAGGTAGCGGTTAATCAGATCCCGGCTAATGTCCGCCGGTTCATCAACTTTATTTTTTTTCAAGAAGCTCAAAAATTTGGTTAAATCTCTGCGGTAAGATTCCAGCGTGTTTTGGGCCAGACCTTTTTCCACTGACAAATAGTGCGAAAAATTATCCAACCATATATCCATGTATGGAGATGCTCCTCGCTTTAGGAAAACCAAAATATCTATGTTAAAGTATTCTTTTAGAATAACGAACCGTGGCTATGTCCCGGGCAGAGCAGGTACAGAAAATATTGCTATATATTCCACAGCGCTTCAGCAAAACCCTTTTTTTCATCGGCTTTCCAGCACATGTTTATGTATTTTTTTAGCGCATCAGCGGGATCGCCAGTTTCATAAACACCGGGGTTACATATGCTTCCACCAGTATACCCAGGAATAAAATCAACCCCACCAGAAAAATCATCAGTGTATACGGCCCGATATGCTCCCGCACAGAGCAGGAACGCTTTTCCAGGTAACAGCGAAAACGCAGCCAGGAAAAGGAAAAACCAGTCACGGCGATAACCAGAAAAGCCGGTATAATGATTAGATTATGCGGCAAAACGGAACCAAGAGCAAATAAAATGCCACGGAAAGAGGCCCGTTCCACCAGGAAACCAACCGTAAAGCCTACTGAAAAACCGCGCAACACGGTCAGGCCGCAGATAAAAGGAAAACCGAACAGGAAAATCCCCAGGAACCAGCATAGGAACAGGTATTGGAAATTTGTCTTTAAGGACTGGCGAAAGATTGCCCCCTGTTCCATGGCCGCATCGTCGGTAAAGCTGTCCACAAAAAGGCTAAAGTAATGATTCAGGGCCAGCCGCTGGCTTTCATCCAGCCCGCGTAAAACCAGCGATCCGGCCAGCACCCCCAGCACGAACATCGCGGCGATAAAAATATATATCCCCATATTTTCCCGAAGATATTCCTTAATTTCCAACAGGATCTCGTCCAAGGACTGAACGCCCCCCGGCAGTAGAGTTCGCTTATCTTTATGCAGCGGGGAGCGGCTTTATGTGACAAGAATTCACCCTGTTAGAGAGCGCCGCCACGCTCAATCTGGCCTACTTAATCCGCTCTAGCATTTATAGTGTGCTCAGCCTGAACATCTGCAGGGCGATTACGGTTTTAGCGTCTTTTAACTCATTGCGGGCAACCATGTCCAGGGCTTGATTGAGGGGAAGATTGACTACCTCTACTGTTTCATCTTCATCGGCGGCCGCCTGAGAAGGCGCTTTACTTAAACCCTTTGCCAGGTAAAGATAAATTTTTTCATCGCTGAAGCCCGGGGAAAGGTAGAACCAGCCCAGCGGTTTCCAACTGCTCCCCTGTAAGCCCGTTTCTTCCGCCAGCTCTCTTTGGGCGCAATGCAGGGGGTCTTCACCGGGATCAAGCTTCCCAGCCGGTATCTCCATCAGCACCGCGGCTGCAGGTTGCCGGTACTGGCGGACCAGGACAACTTGCTCCTGCTCGTCCAGGGCCAGGATCGCCACTGCCCCGGGGTGCTCCACCACTTCGCGATAGGCTGTTTTCCCGGAGGGCAGCTTTACCCGATCCTGCCGGACATTAATGATGCGCCCCCGGTAAAGGACACTGGTGGATAGAGTTTCCTCCTCCAACTGCTTTACCAATGGCTATTCCTCCTTTTGGGAAAGATACAGGAAGCATTTTTCTGACTACTGTTTCTAAATTCCGGATTCCCTTGCCCCTTCATAAGCGGGCCTGCGTTCCTGCTTTTTCTGTCTCCCGTCTCCTTAGTTTTGCCTCCTGGTTCAAGTCTCCCATCTCCCGCAGCGCTTCTGCGGCGGCCGCGGCGGCCGCGTTAAAAAAGAGAGGATCTTCCCGGTAGCGGCGGCCCATACTAACGGGGGGGCTTAAGGAAAAATGCTTCATGATCGGAAGCAGCGCCGGGGCCGGCCGCACCAGGATACGATGGCGGCGCTGCAGCCCATGCCGAATTAGCTGGTCGAACATCAGGCGCAGCTGCGGCTGCGGGGCCTGCGGCAGCACCAGGCGAGCCGGGGAGAAGGCCGCCACGGCCAGCGCGGTAAGGGTATGGTGGCTGATGCCGCGGTGGCGGGAGCGCCCGTCGGCAAAGCTGATGCGGGGAATGACCACGGGTGTGCCGCCCAGGGCGTTGACCCGGTTGACATGTTCACCCAGCTCCATTCCGCTGAAGCCAAAACGCGTTCCTGTGCCCACGTTTCCCGGCCCCATGGAGATGATCACCAGGCCGGCCTTTAAGATGGTATGGGCTGCGGCCAGGGCTGAATAAATATTCACCGCTTCGAGATCCCCGCCAAAAGCATGGCCGCAGGTAATAACTCCTTCCAGCAGCTTCTTTTCTTTTAATTCGGCCAGAGAGCGGCTTAAAGGGGCGGGAAGAGCGCCGCCGTCGCTCATCAGGTAAACTACGCGGCACCCGGGTTGAAAATACTTGATCACGGCCACTGCCGGAGCAAGCATACTGTGCAGCTCGGCGATGAGCACGGGCATCCTCTTCAGGCCTTGAAAAGCGGCCAGGCGATCCTGGTAGCCCGCCGCTTCTTCTTCACAACTTAAAACCCGGATCTGCCAGGGGGTATAGCGCAGTTTCATGATATGGCCTTGACCCCGGAAAGGCGGCAGCGGGGCGGAAAAATTGTGACAGACAAAATCGGCCCCTCCGGTCCCCAGTCCCAGATGGACGGCGGTATTATTCAACAAGACCAGATCGCCGCAATTGACCGGGCCGGTCAGGGCATCATAGTTGACGGCCGCGGCGGGGCGGCCTTCAGAAAAAACTGTTAGCTCGCTGGTATTGCCATGGCAGCGGCGCACTGACGTGACTACCCCGATGCGCATGCGGATCATGCCTGCCATACTCCTTACATTGTTTTCGCCGTTAACCTTCCATTCCCTGCTCAGGTTAACTTTTCTTCTTCACCGCGGCCCAGCGCATCCAGAAAGCGCAGCAAGCCGTTTTTTTCGATCACTGTGCTTAAGGAAAGGCGCTCGGAAACGAGGTTTATGGCTCCCCAGGCGGCGGTAAAAAAAAGCAGGGCCTGAGTTTCCAGGTAAAGCGCCGCAGCAGCGCCCAGGGCGGCGCCGAGCAGGTTGGCGCCGCAATCGCCCAGCATTCCCCCGGCCAGAAGATCGAACGGGGCCAGGGCCACGGCTGCGGCCATCAAAGGCAGCAGCATCCGGGCCGCTTCCGGGGCGGGCTTAGCGGCAAAGATCAACAGCAGGCCAACTAAAAAAAATACTTTTAAGGCCCGCCCGGGCCTGCGATCCAGCAAGTTAACCCCGTTGGCGCTAAACAGCACGGCCAGTACTGCCACGGCTCTCAGGGGCAGCGGCAGGGGCAGCGTCCCGGTAAAGAGAAAGGCTACCGGCACTGCCGTAATCACTTTTAACAGGCCTGCCGAAAGGCTGCCTTTTAACCCTGCGCCCAGGTGGCCGGCAAACCCGGAAACGGATTCTTCCATAAAATCATCCCATAAACCGTAAAAAGAAGTGCCCAGCAACAGCATAGTCAGAGGGATCCATGGCACCAGGTCATTGCCCAGCCATAGATTGGCCGCCGCCACCACCAGGTAACTGAGAAGCAGAGCCGGCCCCAGGGCTGGCGCGACATTTTTACCCCGGTAATTGGGTTTTACCGCCAGGCGCGCTTCATAAAAAATAATTAAGCGGCGCCCCGCCCAGTATGTCCCCAGGGGCGCCAGCAGCAGTAGCAGCGCTTCTGTCATCCATTGCTCCCCCTTAGCAACAGATCCCGCCGCAGCCACAGCTCCCGCAGCACCGCGGCAAACTGCCTCCCCCGGTGCAATATGGAGGCCGCGTCCCTTCCCCTCTCGCGGTGGCTCATCCTTGTCTCCACTTCCACCACCGCATAACCCTGGCGCAGCAGATCCAGCGAAAGAGCCACTTCCAGGCCGAACCCCCGGGGCGTATGCCGCAGCATGGCAAGGAGATCTCGCCGCAGCACCCGCTGCCCGGAGAGGGGCTCCCTTAACAAGCAGCCGGTACCGCGGTAAATAAACCAGGCCGCCAGCTTTTTTACCAGCCCCAGGCCGCCCTTCACCCGGCCGCGAGGGAACAGCGCTACAGCCATCTCTGCCCGGCCCTCCTGCAGCGGTTGCAGGAGATGAAAAAGTTCTTCCGCCGAATCGCCCAGGTCCGCATCAACCAGGGCCAGGTAGGGCTGCCGGATCAGGCGGGCTCCACATAGGACGGCGTAAGCCTTGCCCCGGTTGCGGGGAAGGCGGAAGACCCGGGCGCCGTGCCGCTCTGCCTCGGCGGCCGTTTTGTCCGTTGAACCATCATCAATAACCGTTATTTCCCGTACCTGCGGCACCCGCTTCAATGCTGTAATTGTTTTCCCAATATATGCTGCTTCATTATAGGCGGGAATCAGTACTCCCAGTTCCATGGGCCAGGCCTCCTTACTGTGCTTCCTCCCACAGAGGTATCAGCCCCTGCCCCCGGGAGCTAAAACCATAATAACCTCCGGTCCCGGAGGCAATCATCTCCAGCAGGGCTATCTGCCCCCAAAAGGTGTCAATATTATCGATGACCCCGCAACGTTCATCGCTGCAGGACCAGTAGTAATCCTCCCTGCCTGTCCAGGGGTAGGCGGCAATAACTTGTTTATCTTCCCTCAGCAGCAACTGCTCCGAGACCTGCACCCCCACAGGATCAGGCGTCCCCTCCATGAGCACTATAAAACAATCGGGAGGGGGCCACGCTTCAAAATCAGGGCTTGCGCCTGTTTCCCCCGCCGCCGGGGCAAGGACCGCTTCGGCTGTCCAAAGCTGCACCATGGCCCCGCTGCTTTCCAGCAGCACCTGCAACTCTGCCGCCTTCCCATCTTCGCGGGCAATGACAATGATTACTTTTCCATTGAGCCTGTTTAGATAGCTGCGCTTGAGCAGGGGCTTTAGCTGCTCCCAGCGCTCCAGCGCTTCATTTTTTTCATTGATGATACCCTTGCGCCGCTCCAGTTCCTGCTCTAAAAGCTCAATAATTTTACGCTGGTTGGAAACCACAAAATTATCACCGAAAGAAACCCCAACCAGGATACCCAGGGCCAGGGCCAGGAAGATGGCAGCAATGGCAATAAAGTACTCGCGGTAGTCAAACATGCTGGCACCAACTTTTCGCGTCAATCTAGACTAGGGCACTCAGAAATGGCCATCCAGGAAACCGGTTACCGGAAAAAAGAACAGTCCACCACTATCTTTACGATTTCGAGAAGTATTATGTATCGGCCCCTGGCCTCCCCGTCCACTCCGTTTCTCTCCCACCAGGGGGAGGAAGCCTCCGCGCGCCGGCCGGTTCTTTTTCCTGGATTCTGGCTTCCCAATTTAAGTACCAGTCCGGCTATAAATACCTGCTTCCGGCTACTTGCTTCCGGCTACTGGCTACTACTTCCTAATACAGCCGCAGCTTTAATAACAGCAGCCGCAGCAGGTGCTGCACTACCGGGGAAAAGCAGGCCAGCACAACCAGGGGCATCAGGCCGGCCATCAGGATTACCGGCAAAAAAAATACCGCTTTGCGGGATGAATAAAGACGGCTGACCCCTTTGGCGTCGACGAGGCGGTCGCCCACCTTTAAACGCACCAGGAAAGTGCTGGACATACCCTTGCGGCCTTTTTCCAGGAATTCAATCACCGAAGAATGGGTACCGATAGCCACAATTAAAGCGGCACCCAGTTCGTAAGCCAGAAGCAGCGCAATATCTTCACTGGTCCCCGGGGCGGCAAAAACGTGGTGGGCAATACCGAGGCGGCTTAAACGCTGCTCCCCGGGAACACCGCGCCCGTCCTGGTAAGCATGGACTACCACTTCGCGCGCCTTAGTTAATACGGCGTCGCTGGTGCTATCCATATCGCCGATGACCAGATCGGGGATATAGCCGCATTCCAGCAGGGCGTCCCCGCCGCCGTCCACGCCGATGAGAACCGGCTTTTTCTCGCGGATAAAGGCCCGGATGGCGCGCAGATCTTCACGGTAGCCTTTACCGCGAATCACCACCACCACATCCCGGCCCCTGATTTTAGTTTTTAGCGGTGGAAAAGTGAATTCCCCGGTAATCAAGCGCCTTTCCCGGTAAGCGTAATCCAAAGTATTTTTAACAAAGCTGTCGACCACGGCGGCGCTGCTCGACAGGGCTTCCCGGGACATTTGGCTGCAGCGCTCATTATTAAAAACCTGCCCCTTGGCCTCTAATTTGTGGTCGATAAAAATCGAATCATTAACTATGGAAATGACCTGTTCGTCTTTAATTGTTTCAAAGAAATGCTGCGGCAGCATTTCTACCAAGTGGACCCCTTTGTTTAATAAAAACTGCAGCGGGTCCGGCGGGATCAACCCCGTGCTGAACGGATAAACATTTAGAATTGCTTTAACCCCGCAGCGCCACAGGCTTTCTGCGGCCACCCAGTCCAGATCGCGGTGGGCAATGAAAGCGATTTCCCCGGGGCGCAAGCGCTTCACCAACTCCTTAGTTTTCAAGCCCTTGCGCACCCTGCCGCGAAAGTAAAAATTTACTTTTTTCCCGGTTAAAGCTTCGCTCACTTTATCACACCCTTTGTTAGCTTTCCCAACCAGGCTGTGAACATATCACACAAAAGTAACCAAAGCTGCCTTAGGCACCGTGAACATGGCAAAAACTTATCATACAGTTATGTCAACTTAAAAGCATAATCTATTTGCCTCTAGGACATTTTAAACAAAGCCTGAACATGAGAACCAAATACCCTTATCTATCACAAAAAAGGTTGGTACTAGCGATGAAATCAAGGATTTTAAGGTATTTATCCATTTTTTTTATTATCTTTTTTTGCCTGGTTACATCCGTATTTTTATGGCAGGCCCAAATACTTTCCACGGACCAGGTACGCATTTACAAAGGGGAATCATATTATGTTAACATGCGTCTTCCTTTTTTATACGTCAAAGGCGACCGCGACGACATTATCCTTTTAAACGGCTGCCAGTTGTCTCCGGAATTAAGCCGTGTCCGCCCTCCCTACAGCATGCAAGCCCTGGAACTGGGAGAGGTCAAGCTCGAGTTTTCTCTGTTCGGCAAAATTCCCCTCCGGCAAATTACGGTTAATGTACTGCCCGAAGTATACCTAGTTCCGGGAGGGCATTCGATCGGGATTAAACTACATTCCAGGGGAGTGGCAGTTGTAGGATTCTACTACTTTGAAGAGGGCGGCCGCAATATTTCTCCAGCCCGGGAAGCGGGGGTACTCATCGGCGACACCATTGTGGCCATTAACGGTGAAGATGTGAGCAATGTCAACCGTGCGGCAGAGCTACTGGAAAAGGCCGGGGGCAGCCCGGTTAAGTTGCTGCTCAGCAGGGACGGCAAGATGATCGAGCTTACTGTTTACCCGGCATTTTCTTCTATTGACCGCAGTTACCGCATCGGCCTCTATATCCGCGATTCTGCCGCCGGCGTAGGGACACTTTCTTTTTACAACCCCGAAACCAAGCGTTTCGGCGCCCTGGGACATGTAATTCTGGATACAGATACTAACAAGCCCATCGACATTAAGGGCGGAACCATCGTTAAAGCCAAAATCATCGATATCAAGCCTGCCCAGCGCGGGCAGCCGGGGGAGAAAACCGGCATCTTTATGGAGCATGACGATTTCAAGGGCGTGATCGATAAAAATACTCCTTTCGGGATTTTTGGCCATATCGAGCAATTTCAGTACGAAAACTCACCTTATCCAGAGCCGATCCCCATGGCCCTGGCCGGGCAGGTAGAACTGGGGCCGGCTGAAATCCTGACCGTAGTGGAAGGTGACAAAATTGCCAGCTACAACGTGGAAATCGAAAAACTAACCTACCAGACCAGGCCTTCCGACAAGGGAATCGTCCTCCGCGTAGTCGATGAAGAGCTGTTACGGCTTACCGGCGGGATTGTTCAGGGCATGAGCGGCAGCCCCATTATCCAAAACGGGCGCCTGGTCGGAGCAATTACCCATGTATTTGTCAATGATCCGACCCGCGGCTACGGCGTGTTCATGGAATGGATGCACCAGGAAGCGGAAATTTTAGCAAATAATTAATTTTTTTTAATATAAGAAGGAATTTTCATCCATATGTCGAATTTTTTGAGCTAAAGAAAAAAATAACTAAAAGGGGGACTATTTTGATATGTTAAAAGTATTGGTTGCAGACGACAACAGAGAATTCAATGGACTTTTAACTACATATTTATCGATGGAGCAGGATTTTGAAGTGATCGGCTCGGCCTTTAACGGCAAAGAAGTGCTGGAAATGATGAAAGAGGAAATACCGGATGTTCTTCTGCTGGATATTATCATGCCGCACCTTGACGGGATAGGCGTCCTGGAAGCGATGGCGGAAATGGAAATGGAAAAACGCCCGCATGTGATCATGCTGACAGCCTTTGGCCACGAAAATATTACCCGCCGGGCGGTGGAACTGGGGGCGGCCTATTATATCCTTAAGCCTTTCAGCATGGAATCGCTGGCGGAGAGGATCAGGCAGCTTAACGGAAGCGTGGCTTCAACTCCGGTTAACGTGGCTCCGGCAGCAGTGAAAAAGCCGCAGCGCCGCCTGCCGCTGGAAGAAGAAGTTACCGAAATTCTGCACCAGATTGGCATACCGGCGCATATCAAGGGCTACCTTTATCTGCGGGAAGCAATCATGATGGTAGTGGAAGATATAGACCTTTTAGGCTCGGTGACCAAAGTTTTGTATCCCGGTATCGCCCAGCGCTTCAACACCACCCCCAGCCGTGTGGAGCGTGCTATCCGCCATGCCATTGAGGTTGCCTGGTCACGCAACAATATTGAAATTATTAAGAAATTTTTTGGTTATACTATACGCACGGAAAAAGGCAAGCCGACCAATTCCGAATTTATCGCCATGATGGCCGATCGCCTGCGCCTGAATAATAAAGCCTATTCGATCAACTAAAGCGCTAGGCGTTATTTTATATGCATAGTAAGGATAAAAAAAATGCGGTGATGTTTACCAGTAAAATTCACCGCATTCTTTTTCTTCTTAAATTATAAGCAACTTATGTGCAACCGTTCCAGCGGCAGAAATGATGAGCATTTATGATATCAGCGACTACCTCTAGCGGCAGACGGAGCCGCGGTACTCATTCAACTCCTGCTCTAACTTCATGGTAGTCATTGTCTTCGCCTAAAGAGACCAGGTCTGGAAAAAGTTTTTTAATCTCACAATCTTGATCATGTGTGATATAGACACGGGCAGGTGTGTTTAGCAACTGGTAAGCTACCTCTTCAGCAATTTTCCAGCTGTCCTTGCTGCCGGCATCAATCCAACTTTGGTACGGCTGGCGATTGCTAGCCTTGGGAGAATGTAGTTCAGTTCGCATATATTTGAGGGTATGCGGCTCGGCCAGGTAATTACCTCCCGGTCCCACCCTCGAGATGACATCAAGGGCTAGGGTTTCCGGGTTTACCTCAATGCCCCGCAACGTTCGCAGGCAGCTGCCGATTATATCATTATCAAGAACATACTTCGCGTAAGAAGCGGTCATGGCACCATCCAAAAGACCAAAAGCTTCATGAATAAAGTTGCCGCCGGAAAGAGCCGCCAGCAATGCCGTGGTGGCACTTTCGAAAGCAGCCTGGGCATCGGGCAGCTTGGCATCTGCTGTTCCGGCGGTAATATAACAGGGCAAGCGGTAATAGTGGGCCATCTGCGTAATGGCCGCATTCATTAAACCGGATTCAATACTGCCCATCAAGATAGACATGGTGCGCATATCCATAGTCACAGGGACGGCGCTGTAGAGAACAGGAGTACCCGGGTTAACCATCTGGGCCAAAATAATGCCAATCAGTGCTTCGGCATTTTGCAGAACCAGGGTTCCAGCCAGGGTCATGGGAGATGTGGCCCCTGCGGCAGGAGCTGAAGAAGTAGCCAGCGGCAGACCGTAACCGGCTACTTCCATGATCAATTCGGCCTGATCTTTGCTTATGGTCAAAGGGCTGGTTACGGAAGCAATAAAACCGACAAAAGGGCGGCGGCGCAATTGATCAAGGCTGCCGGCCAGGATGGAGGCCATGTTCACCACATCATCCAGTTTTTTCTTGTTCATGATCCCGCCCATTACCGGCTTGCCGGTGTTGCGGAAAGAGTGGTAATAGCTGTTAATATCCACACTGTCAATATTGATGTCATGCGGGTAAACCGGAATAATGTAGAAGTCGACATATTCAAGTTTATCGGCCAGCCGGGCCAGATTGGAAACATCCCGGATGGCGGCAGGCCTTTTATTTCGCTGCAGATCCAGCACGTATAAGGCCAGCCCCCCTGTGCCGCAATGTACTCTTTTACCACCGATAGTCATTTCTTTACCCGGTTCACGGCCGTAGAAAACAAATTCCGGGGGAGCTTGTTTAATGCAACGGGCAACCAGTTCTCGGGGAATAAAGACCCGGCAGCTACCCCGATCGACTCTGGCCCCATGTTTTTGCATCAAATCAAGGGCAGGCGGGTAGTGCATTTCAAAACCGACCTGTTCCAAAACTTTCATCGAGGTTTCATGGATCTGGCTGATTTCTCTTTCCGTTAAGACCCGGTAAGTGTTGCTTTCCTCAAGCGGTTTCTCCATTTGGTTACCTCCTGAAACTATGTGGCCAATGAAATACACAATGTAATAAGGAGAAACACAAACCATTCAGATTTACTTTCCAAGACGAATGCGGGGATTTAAAAGACCGTACAGGATATCGGCGCCAAAGTTCGCCAGGGTGTAGACGGCCACCACGATCATGCAACTGGCCTGGATCAGGGGCAAGTCACGCCGCTGTATGCCGAATACGAGAAGCCGCCCTAAACCGGGGAAACCATACACCTGTTCGGTCACGATCAGGCCGCCTACCAGCCAGCCGATACCCATGGCTACTACTGTAATTGTTGGCAAGAGGGCGTTGCGTAATACGTGACGGGTAAGCACCTGCCACGCGGGCAAACCCTTCAGGTTGGCCGCCCGCACATAGTCCGTACGCAGCACATCAATGACACCGGAGCGGGTCATCCTGGTGATATAGGCCAGGTTGGTTAAACTTACGGTAATAGCTGGTAGAATCATGTATGGCAGGGCTTCCCAGAAGGTGGTATCGGGGCTGATCGACGAGTTGGCCGGCAGCCAACCTAATCCGATGGCAAAAAAAGTGATGAGCAAAAGACCGGTTACAAATTCGGGCAGTCCTACAACAGCCATGGATACGGCGGAAATAATTTGATCGAGAGCTTTATCGCGTTTCAGGGCCGCAATTACACCGAGGAGGATCCCCAGAGGCACATAGCACATAAAAGAAAGAGCAGCCAGCATGGATGAATTGCGCAGCCGTTGCATGACCATCGGGAAGACAGGCGTACGGCTCACCATGGAGTTGCCCCAATCTCCTTGAATGAAGCCGGTGGCCCAATCAAGGTACTGTATGTACAGCGGCCGGTTAAGACCCAGTTCTTCCCGTAAATTTTTTAGAGCGGCTTCGGTGGCGAATTGGCCCAGCACCACCTGGGCTACATCGCCCGGTAAGAGTTGTGTTACCGCAAAGATAATGATCGAAGCAAGAAACAAAGTCAGGATGATAAAAGTGAAACGCCGTAATAAGTATCTTGCCATGTCGGCACCACTCCTTTGCGCTATCTACCCGGTTGAATACTACCCGCTTTTTGCAAAGCTTTTAACTCTTCTACAGGGATATGGCAGCAAATGCGGTGATCATTGCCCACATCTTGCCAAGGTGGTTCCTGCTGCTCGCAGATTTCGCCTATTTTACGGGGGCAGCGGGTATGGAACCGGCAGCCTGGCGGAATATTGACCGCGCTGGGTACACTGCCTTTGAGCCGGATCCGTTCCTGGTGTACATCGGGATCGGGAATAGGAATAGCCGAGAGCAATGCTTCGGTGTAGGGGTGGTAAGGTGGTACAAATACGTCTTCAGCCGATCCCACCTCCCAGATGCGGCCCAAATAGACCACGGCAATCCAATCGGAGAGGTGGCGCACTGCCGCCAGGTCGTGGGAGATAAAAAGATAAGACGTCCCTTTGGATTCTTGTAGCTTGACCAGTAAATTCATAAGCGAGGCCTGTACCGATACATCAAGGGAAGAGATCGGTTCGTCGCAGATCATTAGTGTTGGATCTGCGGCAAAAGCGCGTGCAATGGCCACCCGCTGTTTCTCTCCGCCGCTTAGCTCCTGTGGCAGACGATACATATAATCCTCGGGTAAATTGACAGCCTTAAACAGTTCGCGCACTTTTTGATGAAGCTCTGCTTTGGGTACTTTCTGTAGTAGAACCAGAGGCCTGCCGACGCTCTCCCCCGCCGGGTGCTGGGGGTTAAGCGAAGCATCCGGGTTTTGGAAGACCATCTGAATTTTTTTAAGCAAAGCCGGGGAACGTTTACCGATTGCATACGGCAGTTTTTGCCCTTCCAGTTCGATTACGCCATCATTGGCTTCCTCCAGGCCGGCAATACAGCGGGCAAAAGTGGTCTTGCCACACCCGCTCTCTCCGACGATGCCCATGGTAAAACCGCCACGGATGCGTACTGACATATCGTCTACAGCCCTGACTTTGGATGGGCCGCGTTGCCATAGGGAGGAGAAGCTCCATGGCGCCTGAAAATATTTCTTAATATCCTTTGTCTCCAGCACCAGGGGGCTCTGTTGCTGATCGATTTTTTCCCGGTGCGGGCGGATAGAATGGTCAATGCGTTGCGGTTTTGGTCCAGTTCCTTCCAGCGCAGGCACGCCGTAAGGTGGCCGGAAGCCGCTTCGACAAGGGTAGGGCGTTTGGTCCGGCATTCTTCGGCGGAAAAGATACAACGCGGTTCAAAGATACAGCCCTGGGGAAGTTGATCCGGCCTGGGTATATATCCAGGGATGGAACTCAAGCTGATATCCTTTTTACTGGCGTTAATGCGCGGGACACAGTCTAAAAGCCCGCGGGTATAAGGATGGAGTCTTTTCTTAAAAACCTGCTTGATTTCTCCTTCTTCCATTAACTCGCCGGAATACATCACCCCGACCCGGTCGCAAATACGCGCCACCACGCCCAGGTTGTGGGTGATGTAGAGAATGGCGGTGTTATATTCGTTTAAAAGCTCGCGGATTAAGTCCAGAATTACTGCTTCGGTTGTCACATCCAGGGCGGTGGTCGGTTCATCCATGATTAAAAGCTGTGGATTCGTCGTCAAGGCGGTGGCAATAAGCACCCGCTGCAGCATTCCTCCGCTTAACTGGTGCGCGTAGCGTTTAAACACCGCCTCGGGATCGGGCATGCGCACTTTGGCCAGCATCTCCACGGCTTTGGCCCTGGCTTTCACCCTGGACAGATGCAGGTGGGCGCGGGCGATTTCAGCAATCTGTTCGCCTACAGGTATGGATGGATTGATTGCTGCCGCCGGATCCTGGTGGACCATCGTAATCCGCGCGCCCCAGATTTTTCGCATTTCGGACGGCGACAGTTTACTCAGATCGCTGCCGCAAAGCCGCACCACACCGCCGCTGATCCGGCCGTTGGCGGGAAGGTAGCGTACAACCGCACGGGCCAGGGTGGTTTTGCCCGAGCCCGATTCACCTACCAGTCCATAAATCTCTCCGGCGGCGATCTTCATTGAAACGTTGCGCACTGTGTCCAATGGCCCTTTTTCCGTATCGTAGGTTACAGACAGGTTTTGCAGTTCCAGAATAAATTCAGCACTCGACGGCGCAGTTATCTCTTTGGTCAGTCCATTAAGATTAAACATCGCTCACCCCACCAGGCAACAGCATCTTTCGCAGACCATCACTCAAAAAGCCCATTCCTACCACCAGCAGTGCAATGGCCCCGGCAGGGAAAAGCAACACCCAGCGGGCGACGTGAAACCAGGTCCGGGCTTCGCCAACCATTAAGCCCCAGTCAGGAGAAGGCGGCTGTACGCCCAGTCCCAGAAATCCTAAAGAAGCAACCAGGAAGATGGCATAGGTAAAGCGCATCGACCCTTCCACCGCAATGTGGGGCAGCACGTTCGGCAATATTTCTTTAAACAAGATATAGGCACTGCTTTCACCCCTCATTTTGGCCGCTTCGACAAATTGCCTGGTTTTCAATTCAAGGACTACGCTGCGCACCACCCGCGAGACCATGGGAATATAGAGAAAACCGACTACCAAAACAACGTTGAATCGTGAAGGGCCTAAAGAAAAAAGGATTACCATGGCTAAAAGAAGGGGTGGGATGGAGTGGATTACATCCATGCTGCGCATGATTACTTCATCAATAATCCCCCCCCGGTAGCCAGAAAAAAGCCCCAGGGTCAGTCCGAGAAAAACTGCCAGAGCGGTGGCTGAACCGGCAACCATATAGACATCACGGCTGCCGATCAGGATGCGGCTGAAGATATCGCGACCGAGTTGATCGGTTCCGAAAATATGTTTCTCTGAAGGTGGTTCCAACTTATGCTGCAGGTTTTGCTCTGAATACGAATAGGGAGCAATATACGGGCCGATAAAAGCCATTACCAGGAAAAATAATACAATGACAATACCGATGATTGTTGTCGGATAGCGCAGCAACCTTCGCCAGGTTACTAAAAACCGGGAACTTTTTTTTCCTAGCTGGGAATTTGGGGTTCCAGTTGCCAAAGCCATATACTTCCCCCCTGCAACTTGTTCTCAATGAGGGCTTTCGGCAGGCGCCGGGCGCCGCCGAAAGCCTCACCTCAGCCACTTTCCCTCAAGCGGATCGGTTCTCCATTTACAGCCGCTTATTCTTCAAGGTAAACCCAGCGCATATCATGCCCTGAACCCATGGAGCTGGTCGGCCGGAATCCTTTGACATATGAGCCTGTGGCCCACAGGTTGTCACTGAAGTAGGGGACGATGATGGGGCCGCGCTCCATGAAGATCTCCTGGATTTTATGATAAATACTGACACGTTTTTGGTGATCCATTTCTTTAGCGGCTGCCTTGGCCAGCTCGTCCAGCTCTGGATCGGACCAGTGGCTTTCATTCCATACCACGCCGGTTACATAAGCAAGGTCAAGGTAGTGCTGGGGATAGGGCCGCGGCGACCAGTCGGTAATGCCAAAATCTACCTCCAACCATAGTTCGCTATAATAGACATCCGAAGGAACTATCTGGATATCCACATTGACCCCTGCCTCGGCCAGCTGCTCTCTCCAGATCTGAGCGATAGTGGGCACGGGGGAGAGGTTCATCGCGTACAGGGTGATATCCAGGCCACCGGAATAACCGGCTTCGGCTAAAAGTTGCTTAGCCGTTTCCACATCTCGCTTTGGTTCAGGCACGTCGAGATAGAATTCGCCGTAAGCAGGCCCAATCGGTGTGTCCCGGCCGGTCACCGCTCCTCCTGATTCGCCGAAAACCCCTTTCAGGATCGCGCTGCGGTCGGTGGCTAATTTTAAGATAAAGTATAATATTTTTCGCAAATTCATAGAAGTCCAATAAAAATGACATGGACGTAACCGTTTGGTAGAATTAAGTTAGCACACAAAATACCAACCAAAGGAGGTTACGTACCATGTCAGATAAGATTATACAGCT
>JAKPEE010000029.1 GCA_029552125.1 Bacillota bacterium
AACAACAAGGTCTTATCAGCTTAACAGGACTCTACCGTACGCTCCGTTACGTTTAAACGAACCGCCAGGTGCGTGGCACGCATGCCTGGTGGTGTGGGGGGACGGGGGTTAGCCGCCCCCTCCTACCCGATGGGGGGTGTAAAAATTTATCCTCCCGCGCCTAGAGCGGCAATTGGCCTGGTAGTACTCTTTGAAATGTTCAGGGTGGCGTGGAGCTATTTTCCCCCTCTCCCTAGCCCTCTCCCACCGGGGGAGAGGGAATGAGCTCGAGCAGGGAAGCAAAATTTGTTTAATCCCGCAGGGCAAGGTATCCGGAGGGCCGGGATGGGGGGGACGTTCTATAGAACGTCATCTCTTTATCGTTATTGCTTTTAAAATGAAAAAAGTTCTCCTGTCTCCCTGGTTTTATGGCTTTCTGTATTCTGATTTCTGGCTTCCTTCGAGTAACGCAAGTTTTATTTTCCGATACAATAATTACTGAGATAGGGAGGTTGCAGCATGTCGAAAAAATACAATGTTGCCGTGGTGGGAGCTACCGGAATGGTCGGGCAGACCATGATTGAGGTCCTGGTGGAGCGGCGCTTCCCTTTGGCCGGATTGAAGCTTCTGGCCTCTGCACGCTCCGCCAACCTCAAAATTGAGGTGGACGGCCAGGAATACACGGTGGAAGAAGCAACGCCCCAATCATTCGCTGGAGTAGACTTTGCCTTTTTCAGCGCCGGAGAAGCCATTAGCAAAGAGCTGGGGCCTGAAGCAGTAAAGCGCGGCGCCGTAGTCATAGACAACAGCAATGCTTTTCGCATGGATCCAGAGGTGCCGCTGGTAGTACCCGAGGTTAACCCCGAAGCACTCTCCCAGCATCGGGGCCTTATAGCTAATCCCAACTGCTCCACCATCCAGATGGTGGTGGCGCTGCAGCCCCTGCATGCCGCCGCCGGCTTGAAAAGAATTGTCGCCGCCACTTACCAGGCCGTATCCGGCGCGGGGAAAGAGGCGGTGGATGAGCTAAAAGCGCAGTGTCGCGCCGCCCTGGATGGGCAGGAAATTGTCGCTGAACGCATCCCCACCAAAGACGCGGTGCGCCACCACCAGATCGCCTTTAACCTGGTGCCCCAGCTCGACGTTTTCGTGGAAGACGGCTATTGCAAAGAAGAATTGAAAATGGTAAACGAGACGCGCAAAATCATGGGACTGCCGGAGCTGGCGGTGACCGCTACCACGGTGCGCGTTCCTGTAGTCAACGGCCATTCCATGGCTTTAAACGTGGAGCTTCAGAAACCCCTTTCTCCAGAGGAAGCCAGGGAAGCACTGTCCCGTGCTCCCGGGGTGAAAGTAATGGACGATCCGGCCGACCTGCTCTATCCGATGCCGCTTATGGCCAGCGGGCGTGACGAAGTGTTCGTGGGCCGGATCCGGCCGGATCACTCCGTGGCCAGCGGCCTCAATCTCTGGGTTGTGGCCGATAACATCCGCAAGGGTGCGGCTACCAACTCAATCCAGATTGCTGAGCTGTTGTTGAAAACGTTGTAGTGACATCAAAGAGAAGAGAGAGTGCAAGACCAGGAACAGGCAATATCTTGCACACAGGAGTGTATTGTGGCGTGGGTATAATTGTCCAAAAATTTGGAGGTACTTCCGTTTCTACCGCAGCGATGCGGGAGGCGGCGGTTAAGCGGGTTCAAGAAGCGCTGTCCCGGGGTCTAAAGCCTGTAGTGGTAGTTTCCGCCATGGGACGGGAAGGGGAGCCTTACGCTACCGATACATTAAAGGGCCTGGCGGAAGGCATTTACCCGCTGCTTCCCCTGCGCGAGCTGGACCTTGTGATGGGCTGCGGCGAGATAATTTCCGCGGTGGTGTTCACGGCCACCCTTTACCGCTCCGGCATCAAGGCCGCAGCCCTGACCGGGGCCCAGGCGGGGCTGGTTACCGACGGTATTTACAGTGAAGCCCGGGTTGTTGCCTGTAAACCGGAGCGGCTGCAGCGCCTGGTTCAAGACGGCGTCGTGCCGGTGGTGGCCGGCTTCCAGGGTGCGGACATGGACGGTGAACTGAATACCCTGGGGCGCGGCGGCAGCGACACCACGGCGGTGATCATCGGAGCGGTCCTCCAGGCCGATACGGTGGAAATTTATACTGACGTGGAAGGCATCTCTACGGCGGATCCCCGGCTGTGCCGGGAAGCCCGCGTAATCCGCTGCCTTAGTTACAGCGAGGTCTGCCATCTGGCCTATGAAGGCGCCAAAGTAATCCACCCCGCGGCGGTGGAGATAGCCATGAATCACAATGTCAGCGTGGTCGTGCGCGGCCTTACCGACGATGGACCGGGCACGCTTATCAACACCGTCGGCGATGCTTTCCAGCCCCGGGGCTTCACCGCGGGGCCGCGCCGGGTGGTTACCGGCATCGCCCACGAGACCGGCCTCGCCCAGATCCGGATCGATTTCGACCGGCCCGAACCGGAGCGCGATACCGCCCTGTTTGAGGGCCTGGCCGCAGCAGGAGTAAGCATCGACCTGATCAATGTTTTCCCCACGAACAAAGTGTTTACCATCAAGCAGGAACTTCTACCCCGCGCCGAGACGGTCTTCCAGGAGCAGGGGCTGAAATACTCTGTCCAAAAGGACTGTGCCAAGGTTTCCGTGGTGGGCCTGGGCATGCGCGGCCTCCCCGGGGTCATGTCCAGGGTAGTGCGCGCCTTTAAGGAAAAAGGGATCGGCATCCTGCAAACCGCTGACTCCAACATTACCATCTCCCTTTTAATTGACCAACACGACCTGGCCGCCGCCGTGCAGACCCTGCATCACCATTTCAACCTATCCGAAGCAGCAGAAGCAGGCCCTTCTCGCCTGTCTTCTCCCTCCTCCTCTTGCATGGCCCGGTAGCCATCCGCAGGTGCAAGGCCAGGTCAAGCTGTTTTTGCAGTTTAAACTCAACCCCTTGGCGAGGCGGCCCTTCCAAAGGTAGAAATGAAGCGGCAGTTCCCTCTCCCCTGGCGGGAGAGGGTTAGGGAGAGGGGGCTTTTTAGAAGTAAGAGGTTGGAAGTTGGATGTTAGATTATATATTCCTTTTTTTGGAGCTATTCTTTCCATAGTTATCGGTGCCGATTATCCCGTATAAAAAATTTCTTCTGCATTTTGGGCTCTAACTTTCTTTATACCGCAAGATACCTGCTTTTACGCCTCTCCTTTCACCTGCCGCACGCCCCCCACCCCGGCCCTCCCCCACGGGGGGGGGAGAGGGGTTTTGCCATCTATCAGAATTCTTGAATTAAATCGCATTATATGTCTATAAACCGATCATTTTGTGACTTTGTTGTGACAAATTATTGTTAATATTATCTAAATAATACTATACTTGCTTATTGTTGTCCTGGTGCGGAAAGGACGGTGAAATCTTTAATAAGAAACGTCTACGGCATGATGATTCAGCAGGAAATTCCCATTTGGTCAATTTTGAAAAAGGAGGAATTTTAATTGAATAGAAAACTACTCCTTATTGTTTTAGCGGTAATTCTCATGGCAGCCCTGGTCGGCATGGCCACCTTCTCCTGGTTTACGGACAGTGCCTCAGTTGCCGACAACATTTTTACTGCCGGCACCCTGGAAATCAGTGTCACTGATCCAGTAGATGGCGCAGCCTTCAGTATCGCCAACATGGCCCCGGGTGATGTGGCGACCGGCAGCATCACCGTCAAAAACAGCGGCACCCTTGATATGCAGTTTACAGCGGTGGTTAGCGGTACCTCCAGCGGCGGCCGGAACAACGTAGACCTGGCGGATATGCTCGACGTGGAGATCATCCTGGCCAGCGTCAGCGGCAGTCCCCGGGGCGATCTGGTTTACTCAGGCACCCTGGCCGATTTGATTGTTGATCCTTACCGCATGAGCCAGTGGACCCCCTATGACCCGTCGTGGGGAACAGAGAACCCGCGTCCTTTCTCCCCGGGTATGACGGCACAGTTCGATGTTAAGGTTACATTTAATGAAAACGCCGGCAACGATTACCAGGGCGCCGGCTGGGAAGGGGAAATCACTTTCTACGGGGACCAGTGGAACAACCCCTATCCCCTGCCCCGGCGCGACATGGTCTTATGGCTTGATGCCACTAGAGGAGTGGTCCTGGACGAAAACAACAGGGTCAGCCAATGGCTTGATCAGAGCGGCAAGGGTAATCATGCCGTCCAGGAAGACCCGGACAGGCGCCCGGAATATATCCCCGATTACTTAAACGGCAAGCCGTCGCTCTATTTTTATAATGATGGTGCTGGCGGGGGTACGAGCAGGTACCTGGCCGGCAATCTGGGCGTCGCTCTCGGCGAAGATTTTACCATTTTTATTGTGACCAAGCCTATCAATCGAAATTATATTTATACTATTTACGGAGCAGGCGATGCCGTTGTTACGCTAAGATTGCTTAATAGTGATTGGTGGATCCGCTATGATGAATGGATGACCAATTACCTGAAATATATTAAATGGATAAATTTGCCTTTACGTGAAGAGCAATACAGAATTATCACCATGAGACTTGATTCAGGCGCAATGGGAGCCTGGATGGAAGGGGAGCTATGGGGTACAAATGAAATCGAAGGCAGCGGAATCCAGGGTCATTGCCTGTATGGCCTCGGGGCCGATTATAATGGCTCGTTTATGTGTACCTGCCACATAGCCGAGTTTATCGTCTATAACACTGGGCTTAAAGATCATGAGCGTGAAGCGGTAGAAAAATACCTCTCTGAAAAGTACGGTATACCATTGGCAGACTAACATTTTAGAAAGCACGGGAACAGCTTTTGCTTTTAAACCGGAAAATAGGATAAGCGGTCCCGGGAGGCGGCGGTTCCAGGCCCTGCTTCCCGGGACTTTTATTCCTCTGCCATTGCAGGAAATTTACAACACCTTGTCGAAATAACTCGATTAAGACGGTAAAACCAATTAAGGTTAGAGCAAGCTGCCGCGGGAATTACTCACACCCGGCCATGAAAGATCAGATGGCGCTGTCGCTTCTCGTCATGACAAGCCGTGGCCCGGTTTCGCAGTAGCTTGGCATTCCGGACAAGCAATCCTTGGATTAGGCTTTGCTTGGGCGCGTGAAAGGGTGTGCTATCTGTTGCCCTCCCCGGTAGTAAAGGAAAAACCTTACTTTAAGGACGCCCCTGTTTCCTGTGACGGCTTTATTGAAGTTTTTACTCTGGGCCGGTTTAAGGTATGCCACAACGGCAAGGTTATTTCTGAAAAATCAAAGCGATCTCAGAAATTGTGGGAGCTGTTCAAGTATCTTATTTCTCACAGGGAGAAGTGCGTCCAGCAGAATACTTTAATTGAGCTGCTTTGGCCGGAACAGGAAATCGGCGACCCCGCACATGCCCTGCGCACCCTTACCTACCGCTTGCGCCGTGTTTTCGCCGAAGAGCTCTCCCCCGAGTACAAAGTTGTGATCATCTCCCACCGGGGATGCTACTCGATAAATAAAGAGGTGCCCCTGTGGCTTGATATAGTCCAGTTTGAAAAAATGTGCGCCGAAGCGCGCCGGCTGGCCGGGGAAGGTCAAACCGACACCGCCATTGCCACCTACTACCGGGCCCTGGACAACTACCAGGGCGACTACCTGCCCGAGTGCATGGCCGATTGGGTCGTCCCCCTGCGCACTTACTACCGCAACATGTACATCCAAAATTTTCTTGAACTTTACTCCCTGCTGAAAGAGAGCCAAAACTATGATGCCGCGGCAAAGGCTTGCTCCGCCGCCTTGCTGGTGGTGCCTTTTGAAGAAGAGCTGCACCTGCGGCAGATCGAAGCCCTGGCCCTGGGAGGGAAAATAAGCCAGGCCCGGGAACACTATGAATATATTAATCGCTATTTCACCCGCGAACTCGGAGTAAAACCTTTCCTGGATGTGGAACAGTTGCTGCTGCCGGCGAAAGACCACATACCCAATACGGCGGATGCACTCTATGCCATAAGGCAGAAACTGACTGAACCCGACAACGTGCGGGGCGCTTTTTTATGCGGGCCGGCCCTATTCCAGTCCATTTGCCGCCTGGAATCGCGCCGCCTTGAACGCAGCGGCTATATGGCCTACCTCTGCCAGTTTTCCTTCAGGCCTAAAGGAAGCGAAAGAGCAAAGGCAAATGAACTGAACCATTTCTGCTATGAGCTGGAAAAAGTATTGCAAAATTGCCTGCGTAAAGGCGATGTAGTCTGCCGCTGGAACCACGACCAGTACCTGGTGTTGCTGTCCAACCTGAACGCTGCCAATGCCAGAAAAGTAGCAAAACGCGTCCTTTCACATTTTCAAAAAGAATGCGGCGCTTCTGCAACCGGTTTGCTGCATTGCATGATCCTGCCCCTGCTGCAAACTTCCCCTGGTAGAAAAAGTGTTCGCCAGGGGAAAAAACCTGTTAAGTAAACGGCTGGAAATTGCCGCGTTGGGGCTGTACGCTGCCCCCTGCAGCCGCAGGATTCAGATCCCCGTGTGATTCCTCCAGTAAGGGCAACCTATTCCCATGCTCATGGGAGCTGCTTCTGTAATTTCTGCTACTTTTTACGCCTGCGCTCATGTCGTTGCCTTTCAAGTAAAATAATAGAAACAAATGATAGATTATGTCTATAAAACCATCTTATTGTGACTTTTACGTGACAAATCCCTGCTATAATTAACTAACCTTTGAAAAGTATTGACGATGTTAATGATGGCACATTTTTGTCTAGAAATTCAAGGAGCAAGTGGCAAATTTATGGAAGGGCAAACCGTTCTACTAACAACTGTCGCACCCCGGAAATCGCCTATCATCACCGTTTTGCACGTTCTGGGAAACGCTGTCTTCTACTTGATGCTGCTGACCATGGCTGTTTTGCTTTTCTTCCTTTTCCAGTTGCGCCTTACTGGGGGCGTACCCCAAGTATTTGGCTACCAGGTCTAGATCGCCAGGCATGACAGTTTTTAGTTTTTCATATTTTTGGAAATCGGAAGGAGTGATGACTTCAAGCAGCGGTCAAGCATATCCAGGTAGTGTAGGTAATGCCGCCCGGAGTTCCGGCGGCGGGCGTCTGCTGCTTTAATCGGCGTGGACAACCAAAATATCTCTAGGGGGTAGAAAGCATGAACAAG
>JAKPEE010000036.1 GCA_029552125.1 Bacillota bacterium
GTTGAGGGCCACTATGCCGGCCTTATATGGGCCCTTCGCCGGCAGGCCTTGGATCAAATATGTGCTTAAAGAAATCGCCTCAGTGCAATGGCCGGCTTAAAAAAATGCGGGAGTTTCACCTACTAAGTCTTGACACAGTCCCGTTAAGGCGGAACAGCCTGATGAAAAAGACCGGAGCAGCAAAAATAGCGAAACCGCGGAAAGCGCGTCAGTCGCGGGGAGGGAGGCGGCTTCGTACTCCACGGGAGTAAGGGTCCCCAGGGCCATCCGCACAAAACCGGTTATAATCAGGATAGCCATGGTGAGGATAAATCCGTAGGTGGGAAGGCCGAAAACCTTGGAAGACTCGCGTATTCCTCTTAGATTGAAGAAGGTGACCAGGCAAAGGAAAATAAGGGCGATGGCGATGCGGTAGTCCGCAAACCTGGGGAATGCCGCCAGGAAAGCGGCGGTTGCTGCGGAGATGCTGACCGCAACGGTCATAACGTAGGCTATAACCAGCGCAGAAGCGGCAACCAGGGACGACGTTTTCCCGAGGTTTTCGGAAGAGACGATATAGGCGCCGCCGCCGTTAGGGTACTGGCCGATGATTTGGACATAGGAAAAAGCAAGCACTAAAATCAGCAAGATGATCGGCAGCGAAATAAGGCCAAGGTAATGGACGGCGGAAAGGCCGAGCACCGGGACAAGCACGATCAGCATTTCTTCGATAGCGTAAGCTACCGAAGAGACCGCATCGCTGGCCATGATCGGCACGCCCCAGAAACGGCTTAACTTTTCCTCTTCCAGGGCATGGTTTGCCAGGGCTTTCCCCAACAATAATTCCCTCAGGTTCCGGGTGTGTTTAGGCATAGACGCATCCTTCCCAAGATAAAGGATTTTCGATAAGGTATTGCTTTTCGATCGGCAGCAAGACTGAGCGTTTAATCTTTTCTAACCACATGACCAATGCCGTCTTGATCATATTCAACCTTGAACAAATCTTTTTTCTGACCTTCATGGCAGTCCGTTTCGTCAAAGGCATATTTTTCTTGCGGATAAAAGCTGCCGAAACGTTCCAGGTTATACCGGGCCGGAATGTAGGTGGGGTCAAGCGCCCAGGCCGCGCGAAAATGTTTCATCGCGGTTATCTGGTCGCCTTCCTCTGCGAGTAAAATACCCATGAGATTGTGCGGCTCCGGGGCGTGCGGATATTTTCCCATCGCCTTCCTAATCATTAATTCGCATTCCCGGTATTTCTCCTGCCCCACTAATTTTCTAACCATGTGGCACAATACGGCCAATTCATGTTGTTTTGCCGTTAGATTTATCCGGCTCACAGTTATCCTATCTCCTTCGAAGTCCGGCTAGGTTAAGCATAGCAAGGTTAATGTGAGGATAGTGTGAGAATCGGGGGGATCGTGTGAGAATGTTGTGAGAACAAAAAAAGACCGCGCCTTAGTTAACCCGAAGCGGTCTAGCCTGATTTTATGATTTGCCTGCAGGCCGGCCTGATCAGATCAATCTTTGAGGTGGTACTTCTTTATTCGTCTACCAGCCGGTAGCCAACCCCTATTTCCGTCATGATGTAGCGCGGTTTGGCCGGATTTTTTTCGATTTTGCGCCTGAGCCCGGCCATTAAAGCCCGCAGGACCTGCGTATCGCTGCCGTAACCGGCGCCCCAAATCTCTTTTAAGATATACTTTGTCGTCAGGACCTTGCCGGTATTTTTGAAAAACAGGACCAGCAGCTTATATTCCATCGGCGTCACGTGCAGTTGGACGTCATCAAGAAAAACCAGGCGCTTGGCCAGATCCAGCCGCAGGCCGCCTACCTGGTAGCTTGTCGGGGTTTTGCTGCCGTTTTGCCGATAAAAATGACGCAGGGCCACGCGGATCCGGGCCAAAAGTTCTGTGGCCGAAAATGGTTTGGTCAAATAATCATCAGCGCCCTCATCCAGCGCCGCCGCCTTTTCCTTGTCCTGATCGCGCGCGGATACAACGATAATGGGCATTTCAGACCATTCCCGCACCTTCCTGATCACCTCCATACCGTCGACATCCGGCAGCCCCAGATCAAGCAGCATCAAATCGATGGGCTCTGAAACAAGCAAGCTTAGCGCTCCCTCCCCTGTGTCGGCGGTAACACAGCGGAACCCCTCCGCGCGCAATGAATAGCAAATAAAATTGCGGATCTGGACATCATCTTCCACCACAAGAACATATTCATGATAGTTGCTCATGGTTGTTCATCTCCATCGGCAGCGTAAAGATAAATTCCGCCCCCGGACCGTCTGTCCGGTTATGAGCCTCTATACCGCCACCGTGAGCCTTGATAATGGCGTCGCATATGGCCAGGCCCAAACCGATGCCGTACCGGGCGTCGGTGTGCTTTAAGGGGGAGACGTAAAACATTTGAAAGATATGCGGTAAATCGGCGGCGGCGATGCCCTCTCCCCTGTCTTTCACTGAAAAGACGGCGCAACCCTTTTTTTTATCTTCGATTACCGAGACACTTATTTCATTTTGAGGCGGGGTGTGTCTGATCGCATTGTCCAACAAATTAATTAAAACCTGCTCAATCAACCTGGCATCCATCGGCACCAGCAGAAGCTCACCCGGCGTGTTGACAGTGATTTCATGTTTCGGCGAACGTTTCGCCATGTGGCTGACGGCGCCGCCGACGACTTCCTCTACAGCTTCCATCTGCTTGTTTAAGGTCAGCTTTCCGCCTTGCAGGCGGGTAAGATTGAGAATGTTTTCAACCAGCGAGTGCAGCCAGTCAGCCTCCTTGTGGATTCCCTCCGCCAGGGCGTAACGGGGATCCTCTCGCTGCGTCATATCCATGAGCATTTCCGCTGTCCCCATGATACCGGAAAGCGGGGTGCGCAAATCATGGGAGATGGCGCGCAGCAGGTTGCCGCGATAACGCTCCTGGACGGCTTCTTCATTTGACTTGATCCCCTGCTGAATTGACCGGAGCCGATCCATGGCCAGGGCGATACTTTCAATCATGGAATGAAGCAAGCGGGTTTGCGCTTCACTCATTAACGCAGCGCTCTCTTTGGGAAGGCGAATGAGGCCCAAGATCATCTCCCGGCCATGGATGGGCCAGTCGTAAAAATCCGTTCCAATATGATAACCCGTTGACAGCTCCTCAATCCAACGCTTAATTTTTTCCGGGTTGGAGAGCTTTCGCCGGACCAGTTTCCCGGGCGATGCCTGTTGAATATAGGTTTGCTCCGGCACTCCGTTTTCATCGAAATAAAGGCAGGCCGCCCGGCAGCAGAAAACATCGCTGATCGTACTTGCCGCGATGCCGGCGATATCATGCAGATCCGCCGCATCGGTAAGACGATCCGTAAGCGTATAAAGCGCCTTTGTTTCCGCTTCTTTTTCCCGGGCTTCCAGGGCGTTCTGCTTGGCGTGAGAGGTAAGGGCGCTGGTGATCAGCGCGGTAATCGTCATAATCACAAAGGTAATGATATAACTGGGGGCATTGACCCTGAAGGCAAAATACGGCTCTGTAAAAAGGTAATTAAATGCACCTGTGGCAATCACCGAAGCGAAGAGGCCGAAGACATAGCCGCGGGTTATGCGCGCCGTCAACAATACAGCCAGCAGATAGACAATCACAATATTGGTTTCCGGAATTCCGGCGGCCCGAAACAAATATCCGACAGCGGACGCTGTGATCAGCAGCGCGATCGTTAACAGCAGGCCATAGGCCATATCCCACACATTTTTATTCTGTTGGCCGGGCATAGCATACAGCCTTCTTTTTGAATATTAGATCTATCGCCTGGCAGGCGCTGTTTTTAATTTTTATACTACCCCATATACTCGTTGATCTTCCACACAAGCCTACTTTTTCCTGGGAAGTAGTGAGCTTTTTTTACATCGCGAGTGCCCCCGGGTTCATTAATTAGGGATTTTCGGTTTCACACCATCTGGGATGGGATTCTTATAGGTAAACCCCTTTGTTGCTTCTTTAAACTCCTGTTTACTCTTCTTCAATATTTCACCGCTGCTGTCTGCCAATAGATCAAAGATAGATCCGGCGATAGTTTTAGCGGCAAACAGCATCGCTTTAATCCCGATGTCAGAGCCAGAGGCTGCCGCAGCCTGCCAGGTATGCGAGGCGGTTCCAACCGGCCAGGTTGCCGCTGTGATCTGGGCGAAGGGAACATTCCAACTTATATCGCCCACATCTATAGAGCCTGCCATCACCTTTCCCCGGCCTTCGGTTTTGACAATGCCCTCGTGAAGATCCATCTCTTTCAGATCCGCGGGGGCAAAATAACTGCGCAACACGCTCTCTTTCTGCCCCCGGGGGAAGGTTGCCGCCAGTTCTCTGGCAAACGCTTTATCCGCATCGCTAAACTTTGGCGGGCCTGCTTCCAGCATGTTTTGATACATCAAGTCACCCAAAACCTCATTGGGAAGCACATCGTAGCAACCGGCCAGAAATTCTACTCTCACTTCGGTCTCCGTCATCATTGCCGCGCCTTCAGCGACTTTCTTAAGCCTGTCAAAAATATCTTCCACTTGATCTCTTTTCGGCGCCCGTACATAATACCATACCGAAGCCTCTGCCGGAACGATATTCGGCTCTCCCCCACCGTTGGTGATGGTACAGTGCATGCGCGCCTGGTCGCTGATGTGCTCGCGAAGATAGTGGGCTCCAATATTCATCAGCTCCACCCCTTTGAGGGCACTTCTCCCCATTTCAGGAGCGGCAGCGGCATGGGCGGAAATTCCGGAAAAATGAAAAACTGCCGAGTTTACAGCAAGAAAACTGCAACTCCACACTTGATTCATGCTTGCCGGATGCCAGGAAAAACAGGCGTCCAGGTCATCAAAGACCCCCTCCTTCTGCATGAACACCTTACCCGCCAGCACTTCCTCGGCCGGACAGCCGTAATAGCGAATTGTACCGTGTATCTCTCCGGACGCAATGGCCTGTTTCACCGCCATGGCGGCCGCCATGCCGCCGACGCCTAAAAGGTTATGGCCGCAGCCATGCCCCGGGGCACCCTCTTGAACCGGCGCCCTTTGGGCTACTCTTTTCTGGGATAGTTTCGGCAGCGCATCATATTCTCCGGTGATGCCGATTACCGGTCTGCCATTTCCATATTCGGCAACAAATGCGGTGGGCAAATCTTTTAAATCTTTCCTGATAGTAAACCCTTCCTTTTCAAGGATATCCGCCTGTAAACTTGAAGCGGTAAACTCCGCGAAAGGTTTTTCCGGGTTCTCCCATATTTTCATAGCAGTATCTTTAAAAAGATCCTGCCGGTGATCAATCCATATAAATATCTTCTTTTTACTCATCCATTACACCTCCAGATATTACAAGCAAGCGGTGACCATGAAACTGCATTTTTTATTATTTTTAGCTTGCCGGCATCTTCATTGATCTTGCAAGAAGCAGCCTGGTATATGGTTAAAGGAGCCGGCCGATGAGATAAGACCAGTCGCCAGGTTGAATTACCGGAACGCTGTAGTAACCGACCACGACCGCATCAAAGGGACATTCAATCTCTGCAAGGTGATTCCCAAATACATCGGTGATCGCGGCCAGTATATCACCCGGTTTCACGATTTGCATCGGCTTTTGCAAAGGCGTATGGATACCGCCTACCGGGGTATGCAGGTAATTCAACTCGGTATCGATCTGTTGATCAACCTTCTTTACCTCTCCATCCATCATTCCGACGGTGATCATGACATTTACGAGGCCCTGGTAGCAGGTATTGACATTCTTCTCCCGGTCATAGAGCCTTCCACAATGGGATCCATTTCCGGGATAATGCCCGGTATCCCAAATTTTGCAGCTTCGATGGTTGAAACCCCGTCAAAGGGCAGGTTTTGCATCCGCCACAACAAGGTCACCCCAAAAGCTTCCGCCATTTTGCGGCTCATGGTACCGACGGGATCATCAGAAGGCTGGTAGCCCACAATCGGGTCCAGATGCAGCTCCACTCCTCCTCCATGGAAGCTGATGATGTAATCAACATTTTTTATGATCCGCTCCATGTACACATGGGCCACCCGGTTAGAGATAAATAAATCCGGATTCCCGGGGTATAAGCGGTTCATATTCGCATGATCAATGGTGGATACGCGGGTATTGGCCACAAATGCGTCAAAGTTTACCGCGAGCACCCCGACAAAGGTCCCTCGAAAAGAACCGCCCGAGTAATTTTGGGCAAAACGGATAATCGCCTCTGTACCTTCATACTCGTCCCCGTGGTTGCAAGCATCGGCAAGAAATACCGGCCCTTCTTGCTCTCCTTTAATCATGACCACAGGGATCGATACGTGACTGCCATCGGGCTTCCCGGCCACATCGATAAATCCCTGGGTTAGATTGCCTTCTTGTTTGACGATCCGATCCAACTCCGGTAATGTCTTTTTGTTCATGGTACGCCTCCTTGATTAATTCATGATGGGTGCTGCAGCGAATGCGGCAGCGCTTAAAAAATTAGTCTATCTCCGTAAGAATTTTCACCAGCAGGGCGATGCGCATGGGAATATGATCCAGGTAAAGATGTTCATGGCGGGCATGCAAGCCGCCTCCGACTGCACCCAGGCCATCGAGGGTCGGGATGCCCAGGGCCGAGGTAATATTGGCATCGCTCATTCCTCCGGTGCTTCCTTCTTCCAGAGCTAAATTTAAACTCCGGGCAATGTTTTTTACCTTTTGAAAGAGCCTGGTATTCCCTTCTGTTCTTTCCATGGGAAGCCGGTTTATTTGCCCGCTCACCTCGATTTGGGTGCGCGGATCAAAGGGGTGCAAATTTTTAAGCAAAGCGGCAATGCGTTCCGCCTCGCCAGCGGTTTTAAAACGGACATCGATGGATGCGGCAAGGTTTTCGGCAACCACATTTGGACGAGTGCCGCCCTGGACGGTGCCCACATTGATGGTCGTTCCGGAGGCGGGGTCGGCAATAGATTCAAGGTAACCGACCTGCCGGGCAAATTCATGGATCGCGCTGGCTCCCTTTTCAGGATCGCTTCCGGCATGTGCGGCAATCCCTTTAATCTTTAATTCAAATAGGCCTACACCGCTCCGTTCCGTTTTTAACCTGCCGGTTTCTGAGAGGGCTCCTTCACCAACCAGCACATATTTACTTTTTAATGCTACTTCTTTGATCAAGGGCTCGGAATCGGGAGAGCCGATCTCTTCATCAGAGTTGATCAACAACAACACTTTATGTTTTGAACGCAGGCCATAATCGTTCATGAACTTCAGAGCAAATAAAAATTGCATGATGCCGCATTTCATGTCGTAGACGGCCGGCCCGTAGGCGATCCTTTCTTTGATGGTAAAAGGGAATTCCTTTATCGTCCCGGCGGGCCATACCGTATCAACATGGCCAAGGAGCAGGATCCGATCCCGGCCTTCCCCCCACTCGGCCAGAAGAAAATCGCCGTATTTTTGCCGGGGAATCCTGGTTACTGAACACTTTTGCTCAATAAGAAACGGGTAAATGAAGTCTATCAACCTGTCTACCAGCTGTTTATGGCCGGTCGGAGATTCCAGCTCGACCAGGTTCTTCAGAAACCCGATGTACCTTTCTTCCTGCATCTTGATCTGTTCAACCAGATCGATAGACAAACGACGATCACCTCAAAAAAGTTATTAAATTTCCTTACAACGGCCTGTGTTGCCCTAACTTTTTTCCCCGGTTAAATGCTTCCACCAGCTGATCTATCCTACAGAACCGGATCTCTTCGTGCATCAGTAAGTCAAGCCATTTTTCCAAAGCTAAAAATCGATGGCCGCGGCCGGTAACCTGTGGATGAAATGTAACCGTCATCACCCCTTCATCAAAATCGCGCAGCATGTACTTGAGATCATCATACCAGTTTGCATACATCATTGCCGGCGTATGCGAACTCTGCATGATCGCATGCGGCATTCTCACGAATTCAAAATGCGGGTAGTCATCCAGAGACCATGAAACCGGCACCTCAACAATCTTTGTCGGCGCTCCAAAAGAAAATGGCTCAGTTGCACTTATGGGTTCATGTTTCCGGCAGTGATAAAGAGCAAAATCGTTCCCCATCAAGCTGCTGTCATAAAGGAGGCCCAGCTTTTGCAGATGATCCAATGTTCTGGAAGAAAGGTCCCAGGAAGGTGAACGGAAACCCTTCGGGTTTTCCCCGATTAGCTCACCGGCAATGTCATAGCAACGTTGCATGATATACCATTCTTCTTCGGGCTTAAGTAAGTTAAAATTTTCGTGGGCGTAACCATGTAAAGCGATTTCGTGACCGTTTTTATAAATTTCCAGACAAAGGTCCGGGTATGTTTCCATCGTATGGCCCGGGATGAACCAGGTGCTTTTGATATTCCTGGTTTTTAACAAATGTAGAATGCGCGGGACCGCAACAGCCCCATACTCGCCTCTTGATATGGCCGTCATGGTGAGCATATTTCTCTGAAGCCATACCGAGATGGCATCGAAATCGAAGGTTAAGCATACATATCCAGCCATGTCATACCTCTTTCGCGCTAGATTAAATGGCAGGCTACGAAATGCCCGGCGCTTACTTCCCGGTATTCAGGGGCATCCTTTTTACATTTCTCCATAACCTTTGAACAGCGGGTGTGAAACCTGCAACCGCCGGGCAGGTTTTGCTGAGACGGCAAGACCCCGGTAAGTTTCACCCGTATTTTCTTGTGGAAAGGGTTGGGAACGGGAATAGCCGATAAAAGCGCCTGGGTGTAAGGGTGCAGTGGGTGAGCAAAAAGCTCATCGGTGGGCGCCTGTTCAACGATACTGCCCAGGTACATCACTCCGATGGTATCGGAAATATGACGCACGACGCTGAGGTCATGGGAGATAAAGATATAACCCAGGTCAAACTGATCTTGCAGCTCTTCCAGTAAATTGATTACCTGGGATTGGATCGAAACATCGAGCGCGGATACAGGCTCATCACAAATGATAATCTCAGGGTTCACCGCCAGGGCCCGGGCGATACCGATGCGCTGGCGCTGGCCCCCAGAAAACTCGTGCGGGTGCCGGAAATACTGTTCATCATCGAGGCCGACACTGTAAAGCAGCTCCAGGGCTTTTTCAGTCCTGGTTTTCTGGTCATACAGACGATGAATTTTCATGGGCTCTTCAATAATCGATCCAACCCGCTGCTTTGGATTGAGGGAGCTGTACGGATCTTGGAAAATCATGGTAATATTTTTCTGATTTTCCTGAATTCCTTGGGGCTCATTTGAAAGATATCTTTGCCTTTATAAAATGCGCGACCGGCGGTCGGTTCAATAATGCGCATTAAGGTGCGGCCCACCGTGGTTTTCCCACAGCCGGTTTCTCCTACCAGTCCGAAAGTTTCTTTTGGGTTTAGCGTAAAGCTGACGTTATCAACGGCATGAACAAAGCCTTTCACCCGGCCCATGTAACTGGTTATCGGAAAATATTTTTTTAACTCCTTAACCTCGAGCAGATGCGTCGCAGATGCTGTCATTGATCCGGGCCTCCTTCAGTAGTTTCTGATAATGCCAGCATCTAACCATCTGGCCAGAATCGAGAGCGGTCAGTTCCGGGTGTTTTTCCGCGCAAATTTGGGTTGAATAGTCACACCGGGGCGCAAAACGGCAGCCTCGTGGAAGATTAAATAAAGATGGAACAACACCCTTAATTACTTTAAGCTTACAATTCCTGTCACCCTGGATCTGGGGCATGGCCAGAAGCAATCCCCTGGTATAGGGATGCAGTGGTTTGGTAAATATGGATTCTACTGTGCCCTCTTCCACAATTTCACCCGCATACATGACAATGACCCGGGAACAAACTTCCGCAACAACACCCAGGTCATGGGTAATCAAGATGATGCCCATATCAAGGGTTTTTTTAAATTGAACCAATAAGTCCAGGATTTGTGATTGTATCGTTACGTCGAGCGCGGTGGTCGGTTCATCGGCAATGAGCAGTCTGGGCTGACAGGCCAGCGCTATGGCGATGAGAACACGCTGCCGCATCCCGCCCGAGAGTTGATGGGGATACTTTTTAGCCACTTCTTCCGGGGAAGATATTTCTGTCATGCTGAGCAGTTCAACCGCTTGCCGCATTGCTTCGTTTTTCTCGATCTTCCGGTGGGTCTTAATCGCCTCAACAATTTGATCTCCAATGGTGTAAACGGGATTTAAGGAGCTCATCGGATCTTGAAAAATCATGGAAATGCTGCGCCCGCGGATATTTCTCATCTGTTGTTTTTTCAATTTTAAAAGGTCCTGGCTTTCAAAGAAAATTTCACCTTTTATTTCGGTAATCCGCCTGTTATGCAGCTGCATAATCGATTCGCAGGTGACGCTCTTGCCACAGCCCGACTCCCCTACAAGGCCGACCATCTCTCCCCGATCCACATAAAAGCTTACATCTTCAACAGCTTTAACTCTACCTTTTTCAGTATAAAAGGTTGTATGTAATGCCCTTACTTCCAGGAGGTGTTCATGTTCCAATACCACGTGCCCCTTCCTCTCATGTTCAGATCAATAGAGCTAGTTGATTGTATAGGGATCCAAAAAGTCACGCAGGCCGTCACCGAACAAATTTAAGGCAATGACCGTTGATAAAATAAAAGCTCCGGGAAATAACGTCATCCACCAGGCTCTCGTAATATGAATTTTCCCTTCATAAATGATGTTCCCCCAGCTGGGATCCGGGGCAGGGATGCCGACGCCCATAAAACTCAGGCTGGCCTCGATAATAATAGAAATGGCAAAAACATACGTCGCCTGGATGATAAGGTGCGAGAGAACATTCGGCGCGATATGGACCCAAATAACCCGAAAAGAGCCGGCACCCTGCGCCTTGATCGCTTCGATAAAGGTTTGTTCCTGAACAACCAGTGCCGCGGAACGAATAACCCTGGCGACAGTCGGAATCATGACAATACTAAGCGCCACGATCACGTTCAGCGCATTTGCGCCGAGGGCAGCCATGATGGCAAGGGCCAGCAAGATTGCCGGGAAGGCCATCAGGCCGTCGCAGATACGCATCAGAATATGATCGAGAAACCGGTAATAAGAAGCGTATAACCCTACCATCAGCCCGACCAGAGCGGTGACCCCTGAAGCCATTAATCCGACAAAGAGCGAAACCCTTGCACCGAAAATTACCCTGCTTAACAAATCCCGGCCCATGTTGTCGGTGCCGAATATAAATTCCCTGCTTGGCGCCGACAAGCGTTCCTCTGCAAAAATCTGATAAGGTGTATTGGATAAAAAGCTCGGACCAAGGATGGCGATTAAGCCGATGATAATTAGGATAATGCCGCCTATTAATAAAGACTTATTGGCCAGCAGCCGCCGCATAAATAACCGCTGATTTTCTTTTTTTATTTCACTTTTGATGCGCTTTGATCCATCATAAAAGGTATCAGGATTTTCCATGTAAATCCCCTTTCAAGCTACTTGCGATTCAGCCTCACCCTGGGATCAAGCAGTCCGTAAAGTAAATCGATCACCAGGTTAATAATGATAAATGTTGTAGCGATAAGCAATATTGCCCCCTGGATTACCTGAAAATCTCTTCTACTAATGGCGTTAATTAACAATTGCCCGATGCCGGGGATATTAAATACGGTCTCAACGACAATTGCACCGACGACAAGCTGGGCAAAGCTCTGGCCAATAGCCGTCAAAATCGGAATAAAAGCGTTTCTGAAGGCATGCTTGATGATGACAGCCCATTCACTTAAACCCTTTGAGTATGCGGTTTTAATATAGTTGTTGTTTAATACTTCAAGCATGGAAGATCTGGTGACCCTGGTTAAAAGGGCCGCCTGAATAATCCCCAAAGTAACGGCCGGTAAAGTAAGATAACGGATATGAGGCCACAGGCCGGCGCTTAATGGACGATATCCGGCCACCGGAAACAGGGAAAGAGCCACCGAAAAAATAAGGACCAGGAACAGGGCCAATAAAAAATTAGGGATGGAAATTCCAAGGGTTGAAAATATAGACACGGCCCGGTCTATATTGGAGCCGCGGTTATTGGCGGCAATAATTCCCAAAGGGATTGAAATCAGGATCGCGATCATCTGCCCCATGATCGCCAAAGAGAGGGTTGGTCCCAGGTGATCCATGAAAGCTTCCAGCACCGTCTTTTTCATAAACAGCGAATTACCCAGGTCACCCCTGATTACATTGGAAAACCAAGTCATGAGCTGTTCATGGAACGGCATGTCCAAACCCATTTCTGCTCTTAAATTTTCCAGGGCAGTGATAGTTGCCGCCGGGCCGAGAATCACGGCGGCGGGGTCGCCCGGCGTCAGGTGAATCAGGAAGAAAACCATCAAGGAAACCACAATCAAGATGGGGATTATTGATAATATTCTCTTTATAATATACTCTAACAACTGGTATTCCTCATTTCATCATCGAGGTTTATGAAAAGATTGCCACTCCCGGCCAATTTTTTATAAATTTCCCAGAATTATTTGGGAACAGGCAGCGGCCATATATGAACATAAACATTTATGACCGCTGCCGATGACAACAAACGCAAATGTTACTGATTAATGCTTACATTCCAGAATATGGGACCCATGTGCTCAACATAGCCTTCCAGATCTTCTGAATAGGTTGAGATAAAGTAAACCAACCCGATGTTGATCAGGGGCAGATCTTCCCAGATCAATGCCTGGAGTTCCTCCCATTTTTGAGTTCCTATTTCCTGTGTTTCTGCATTCTGGATTTCTTCGTAGAGACGATCGATTTCCGGATTATCCGTCCATCCGGGGTAATTCGCCTTGGAGTACAGGAATGGGTACTGTAACGGGGTGGCATTGGTTGTCCAGAATGTATGGAAAATATCCCACAACTCCGGATCAGCCCTCTTCGATACCAGGGTAGCCCAATCTGTTGCATCAATTTCAACATTCATTCCTATCTCTTGCAATACCTGCTGAGTATAGATCGCGGCATTATAATGGTAACTGTAATCGGTTGCAGCGAGTATGGTTACCACTTCACCATTATAGCCCGCTTCCTCCAACAGCTCTCGAGCCTTTTCCCGGTCGGTAACGTTGTAGTTCTCTTTGCCGGCCTCCGTGTACCAGTCAACCTGTTCTTTACGCATGTACGCAGGTGTCAGTTCAAAGAAATCCTCGTTACCAAAGGCTAAAGATAGAAGCTCTTTGTTATCCATAGCGTAATTTAACGCCTGGCGATAACGAAGATCCCCAAACAAGCCTTTTTTATTGATCATAGCAGCCTGAAATCCAAAAGCATATTGATCCACAACCAGGCCTTCTGCTTGTATTAACTGATCGTAGCTGTCCAGGGGCAGTTCGTAGCAGTAATGATATTCTCCATTCAGCATAGCGTTTAACCGGGTGGAATCATCCGGCACAAAGTAGAAATAAATCTCGTCCACCAGGGCTTCTTTTCTGCCGGCGAGGCCACTGGCCGGTTCATCTAAAGGCTGGTAATCCTCAAACTTGGTCAGATGAATATAAGAATCATACTCCCATTTTTCCAGCTTAAACGGACCGGTGCCAATATACTCTTTAACACCCGTATCATCTGCTTCGTCAATAACCTCTTTGGGCATAATCGAAGAAGTCTGCATCGTGTTGGCTAAAGTGTACATGATGGAGAGGGAAGGTTTTTCTACATTCAAAACAACTGTATAGGGATCAAGAGCTTCCCAGGTTGAATTGCCCAGATCGGAGGCCTGGGCTCCAAACTTCTGCCAACGGGTCATCGAAGCAACGACATCCTCGGCCGTCATCTCTTTACCATTATGGAATTTGACCCCTTGACGCAGATAAAAAGTAATTTTAGCGCCATTGTCTTCTATTTCATAAGATTCCGCCAGCATTGGCACAATTTGAAAATCCTTGTCGAAGGTTACGAGGTTTTCAAAAATCGGACGTGCAATATCCCTGGTAACATTTGTAGTGGTGATGGCGTATCCAGGGTGGGCGGTTGTGATTGCCAGGCCAGCAAAAGGGTGCCGCCACCCGGGGTAGCATCATCAGGTTCTTCAGTCTCTTTATCGGCCCCGCATCCCGCCACGAGAAAACCAAGCATAAGAACCAGAATTAGAAAAACGATCCCCACTTTCTTCATAGCTTTTCCTCCTTCTTTTTATTGTTTCATTGAAGCAATTACTTCAATTTCAACCAGGGCATTTTTGGGAAGCCGGCTAACCTCCACCATACTTCTCGCCGGACGATGTTCACCCAAATAGCTGCTGTAAACTTCATTTACTTCGTCAAACTTAGTGATATCGCATACAAATATTGTAGCCTTGACAATATGGCTGAGATTTAACCCTGCCTCCGCTAAAATCGCCTTGATGTTTTCCATCACTTGCCGGGTCTGAGCCCCAACATCCTGTGTTTCAATACGATTGGTGGAAGGGCTTATCGGCAATTGACCCGATAAGTAAATCATATCGTCCAGCTTAATCGCTTGCGAGTAAGGGCCAATGGCGGATGGTGCATTTTCTGTTGATATCCTTTTCATAAACACTACGCCTCACTTATGGTTGTATTCATTTTGGGCACGCACCTGTTGCAGGTAGTTGTAAGTCGTAAACTTGGAAATATTCAAGTACTCCGACAGATACTCAAGAGCCCCTTTAATTAAAAACACACCCCTTTCTTCAAGTGCTCTTACCACTTCAATCTTTTCTTCCTTACCATAGTTTTCAATTGGTATGCCGATGTCATTAATTACCTGCTCCAATATTTCCTTAACTACATCCTGAACACTTGTATAAAAACTTTCCCTGGTTTGATTGGCTGAGTCAACATTGATAATATCTGCAATTTCTGCAAAAGCCTGTGAAAGATTACTAATATTAATGTTCAGACACAAAGCGCCAACTACCTTACCCCTGGACCGTAGAAAAACCGTAGAAGATTTCATCTTAATGCCGTTAGCTGTTGTAGTGAAATAGTTATTGATGTCATTGATCTTGTCCAGGTGCTTTTTGTATTCTCTCAGCACTAAATCAGTCGCCGGAGAGCCTACATCTCTGTTAGTTAAATTGCCGGATATATGTATAAGCGATTTTTCCAGGTTTCTAAAATCATGAACTGCCACTTCACAAATGCTGCCAAACATCTGGTGAAGCATTTCGGCGGTCCGAATTGCATTATCAAAAATTGTTTCAGTCTCTTTATTGATGATCAATTCACTCCTTCATTTTAGCATACCAAGCCATACAAAATTATTGTAAAAAATCCCTTTTTGCTAAAATATTTTAGCCTTCTTTATTTAGTTTATACTTAATCCAATATTCTGTCAATAGTTTTCAGATATGTTTACCTCTTTCTATTCTTAGCCTTCCTATTTCCTGACTTCCTTGACTAAATTCACCATGTCCTGATCATCCTTTAGCTAAGTCTTTCCGCTTCACCCTAAAAAATCTCCCTGCAAAACTGATGGTTGCATACTATACAAAATTAAGATTTATTAGTAAGCTTGAAATGTAAAATAATTATCTGTTTAGCTGCTTTGTTTAGATGAATGGGCAGGCGAGCAGCTTCCCACATCTGGATTCAGGCAAGCTGTGGCAGATCAGGAGGTAGCAAAAAAAATGGAGATGATTCCTCTGATCGCTACCGGAAATCTCCGGCGCGATACGCTGGCCGGGCAGGTGGCGGTGGTTACCGGCGCCGGACGCGGCATCGGATTTGAGGCGGCCCGCGCTCTGGCCTGGCTGGGAGCGCGGGTGGTGGTGGCCGAGATCGACCGCAAAACGGGACGCCAGGCAGCGGCACGGATTTCCGCCGAGATGGGCGCCGGCACCGCCGTCTTCATCCATACGGATGTGGGCAGCGAGCACAGCGTGACCCGGCTGGCGCGGCGGGTCGCACGAACGCTCGGCCAGGTTGACATTGTGCTTAACAACGCCACCGCCGTAGCGCTGGGCGCGATCAGCGACCGGCCGGTCGCTGATTGGGATTTAAGCTACCGCGTGAACCTGCGCGGCCCGGCCCTCCTGGCGCGAACCTTTTTGCCCGGGATGCTGGCTCGTGACCGGGGCGTTTTCGTCAGCGTCGCCTCTTCGCCCGGCCCTTACCTGGGAGCTTACGAGGTACTCAAGACCGCGCAGGTCGAACTGGCGAACATACTGGCCGCGGAGCTGGAGGGAACCGGCGTCAAAGCCTTTGCCATCGGCCCCGGTATCGCCAGGACCGCTACCTTCGAGGCCGCGATCACCCAATTGGCCCCACTTTACGGCCAAACGGTGGAGCAATTCCTGGAGATGAATAAAAATCATCTCATCTCCGTAGAAGCGGCCGGCGCCGGCTTCGCCGCCGCCATCGCTCTGGCCGGCAAGTTCCACGGGCAGCTGCTCAGCGCCAGGCCCGCCTTGTTCGCAGCGGACATCGACCTGCCCGGCGAAGAGAGCGCGGCGGAAAATGTGCCGCTTTCCGAAGAAGAATACGCGCGGGCCCTGGCCGCCTGTCAAAAAGTGCGCCGCACTTTACAAGAGCAGGTCGAAGGCTGGCGAGCGCGCCCGCTGTTTGAACGGCAATGGATGCTGCGCGATTTCCGCAAGGAAGCGGGCCTGCCGGTGGAGGATTGGCTGGAAGGCCTCGCCGGGCTGGAAATCGCCTTAAGCAAGCGGGAGGCGGCAGCGCCGGCCCAATTAAGACTCCCCCTCGAGCGGCTGAGCAGCTATTACGGGCATCTCGCTAAAATGGCCGCCGACTATTTCAAGGACCCCGCCCAGCGGGACGAGTATATCGCCGTCATCCACGGCTGGCAGCAAGAGGTAGCGGAACTGGTTGAGGCACTGGGGCGAAAAACCGGCGCCTAGAGCCCTGACTGGAAGCATTCCTGGTGGTGCACCGCCAGGAACCTCCGCCTCCTTTGGAGAGCCTTCATTTTTACACGGCTCTATACCCGGCTCATCCGGATGAGAAGATCATTGCCGGCAGCTTTAACGGGGAATTCTACTAGTACTGCACAACGCCGTGAAGGGAAGGATAGAATGGCAGGGCGGCAACCGGGGTACCTCAGGCTGGCTGACAGCGGCGAGCTGGAGCGGAGAGCGGCTCTTCTCCAGGAGAGGTTGCAAAGCTGCGTCATCTGTCCCCATCATTGCCGGGTCAACAGGCTCGCAAACGAACGGGGCTTTTGCCGGGCCGGCGCCCGGGCGGTCATCAGCAGCTATGGGCCGCACTATGGTGAAGAAGCGCCCCTGGTTGGACAGGGCGGTTCAGGGACGATCTTCTTCTGCTATTGCACCCTGCGATGTATCTTCTGCCAGAACTACGAGATTAGCCATTATGGGTTGGGGGAGGAGGCATCCCCTTCGGAAATAGCCCGGATGATGCTTTCCCTGCAAAAGAAGGGCTGCCACAATATTAACCTCGTCTCGCCCACCCATTATATTCCCCAGATCGTCCTGGGGCTTAGCCTGGCCGTCCAGGAAGGCCTGACCCTGCCGCTTGTCTATAACACCGGCGGTTATGATGATCTTGACACCCTGAAACTGCTGGAGGGGATTGTTGATATCTATATGCCGGATCTAAAGTTCGGCGACAATGACAAGGCCAGAAAATATACCAAGGCCGCCAACTATTTTGACCTGGCCGCCGCGGCCGTAAAGGAGATGCAGAGACAGGTCGGCACCCTCAAGCTGGATGAAAGGCAAATAGCTTACCGGGGCCTTTTAATCAGGCACCTGGTGCTGCCCCACAACCTGGCGGCCACGGATCGGGTTTTAGAGTTCATCGCCGCAGAACTGCCCGGGGAGACGGCAGTCAATATCATGGCCCAGTATCACCCGGCGCACCAGGCCGATCAATTTCCGGAACTGGCCGCCCGGATCACGGGGCAAGAGTATGCCGGCGCCGTCCGCTACGCCAGGGAGCTGGGATTAAGCAATCTGCTTTAAGTGCATCCCGCCGTCAGACGGATGAAATATGCTTTAAAAATACTGAATACTGAATACTTCCCAAAATTGCCCCGCCGCTGCGCTCCTCGCCATGTAACATTATTTATTAGTAAATGGTTCCCGGGCCACATACGCTTAGCTTTCTTTGCCCTGTCCCTTAATCACGGCCAGGGGCTGCAGCCGGGCCACCCTGCGGGTAAAGCCTATTTCAGTAAAGGTATCGATTACCGCTTCGATATCCTTGTACGCCTGCGGCGCCTCGTCCAGGTATTCCCGGTAATTGCGGCCGAGGACCAGGATCTCGCCTAAAGATTCCTTTAGCTCTTCCACTTCAATTTCGCGCTTTGCCGCCCCACGTGAGAGGACGCGGCCGGCCCCGTGATTTACCGAGTAGAAGGTTTGCTCTACTTTGGGCCCGGCAACGATGACATAGGAAGCCGTGCCCATGCTTCCTGGAATCAAGGCCGGGTGGCCGAGATCCCGGTAAAGCGGCGGGTTGTTGGGGTGGCCGGGAGGCAGCGCCCTGGTTGCGCCTTTGCGGTGAATGAGCAGCCGCTTCCCTCCCACCTCTTCAAATTTGGCAATATTGTGAGCCACATCGTAGACCAGCCCCAAATCGTAGCTGCGGTCATCTCCGCCAAGCACCGCGCTGAAAGCCTGGCGGACGTCATGGGTAATCCACTGGCGGTTGCAGAAGGCAAAATTGACGGCACAGGCCATGGCCGCCAGGTAGCGCTGCCCTTCCGCAGAGCTGATGGGGACCGCGGCCAGCCCTTTCGTGGGTATGTCCAGCTTCAGCCTGGCTGCCGCTTTCCACATCAGCGCGGAAAAATCAGTGCAGATCTGGTGGCCAAAACCGCGGCTGCCGGTATGGATCAGCACCGTCAACTGCCCTTCGGCAAGCCCCAGCTTCGCCGCCGCGGCAGCATCAAAGACGCGATCCACCCGGCCCAGCTCGATGAAATGGTTGCCCCCGCCGATGGTGGAAAGCTGGGCGCCGCGCTCCACCGCTTCGGGGCTTACCGCTGCCGGATCGGCTCCGCGCATGGCGCCCCCCTCTTCAATGCACTCCAGGTCCTCGGGGCGGCCGAAGCCCTGCTCGATCAGAAAAGGAACTCCTTCCACCAGGTACCTGGGCAGGTTTTTGCGCACCAGGGCAGCCTGGCGGCTTTTCTTCCCCACCCCGGTAGGCACCCGCTCCACAATGGCATGGAGCAGCTTGCGCAGCAGGGGTTTATCCAGCGATCCGGCCTCCAGGTTGGTGCGCAGAAGCCGCACGCCGCAGTTGATATCCATCCCCACCGCTCCGGCGGAGACGACGCCGCCGGCGGCATCCACGGCCATGACCCCGCCGATGGGCAGCCCGAAGCCGGTATGAATATCGGGCATCCCCACCACCGGCTCCACCACGCCCGGCAGGGCGGCAGCATCGGCCAGTTGCTGCAGCGCTTCCTCTTCGCCAAAAGAGCGCTTCAACGCATTATTCAGGTAAACTACCGCATCAACGCGCATTTTGCCCCGCCGGCGGATGCGGTAGCAGTTGGCGCTTTCCCATTCCAGCAACGACATTGTATCCCTCCTTGACATAACTTTAAGTGTCTGACACTTAAAGTATAGTCCATCATCCGGCAAATTAGCATTATCCTCGTAGATTAGAGGCTGTTCTTTAAGCAAAGGATCCGGCTTGACATTGTGGTTCTATCCCATGACAGGGCCTTCCTTGCCGGATCCATTTCCTTCTAATTAGAGCAAACATTTAATCCTGCTGGCAATGCATTAAATAATTTCTGGCACTGGCTAAACAGGATCGCCTGCCTCTAGCGTGGCACCTGCTTTTATAACTTAAATAACTTTAAGTGTCTGACACTTAATGTTATTTAATCGAACAGGGTGGCCTGCCGGTAGCGGGGTGCCTGCTTTTGGGTACTCTCCCTTGCGAGCAGGCCTTCGGGAATGGCGGCCAGGAAGGATGACGGTTCGCCGCGGGTCAGCAGGATGAGCTCATCGCGCGCCCGGGTCATCCCCACGTAGAACAGCCGCCTTTCCTCGTCCAGTTCCGGGCCGGAAGAGCTTTGGGCGATCGGAATCAGCCCCTCGCTGACACCGCAGATAAATACTACTGCAAATTCCAGGCCTTTGGCCGCGTGCAGGGTCATCAGGGTGACTGCATCCGGCGCATAAGCCCTGCCGCCGCTGCGGATAATATCGCTCTCCCGCCCCAGCACCAGGTTCTGGATCAAGGAAGCCATATCCTCGTACATCACGGCGGTATGCAGGAGCAGCTCCATGCTCCTCACGCCGGAAAGATTGTGGTCGCTAATCCAGGACTCGATCACCGGCAGGGGCTTTTCCCGGTGGATCATCCCGGCGTACTTCTTTAACATTTCGCTGAAGCGGCTGTGCCGCTCCGGTTCGCAGGGCGATGGCGGCCCTTCCAGCAGGGCGGCCAGGGCCTCGACGCTCCTTTCACCGGGGAGGTAGCGTTCCAGGAGACCCCGGTCCAGGTTTGCCGCCTTCAGGCAGGTCAGCAGGGCACTGATATCCCCGGGATTGAGCAGATAACGGAAAAAGGCCAGGGCCCGGCGCACCGTTTGGTCCGCCAGGAACTCGTCCCGCCCGGCCACCACGTAGGGGATGCCTTCTTTTAAAAAGCGCTGCTCCAGCACCGCCGCCTGCTGGTTGGTCCGGTAAAGGACGGCCATATCGGCAAAGCCGCGCGCGCCGGCGGCAGCGGCCCTTTTTCTGCCGGCCGACCCCGGGTTGTGAGCCTTCAGCATATCGACACCGCCGACGATGCGGTTGATCTCTCCGGCCACGAACAGCGCCTCTGCGTGCGGGTCGGCGGTTTCGACCAGGCGCACGGCCACCCCGCTTCCCCTTTTAGGCTCCAGCTTGCGAGGAGCCCCGCCCGCTGGCCCGGTGGAGATCACCGCCAGGGCCGGGGCAATAATCTCGGGAGTGGAGCGGTAATTCTGCACTAAAGAGAATTGCCGGGCGCCGGGAAAATCCTCTTTAAATCTTTCGAAATAGCGGTAGTCCGATCCCCTGAAGCCGTAAATGGATTGATCGGGGTCGCCGATAATAAAGATATTATTGCTGTTCCGGCCCCACTCGTTAATCAGGCGGTACTGAATCCCATTGATATCTTGAAACTCATCCACCAGGAGATAGCGGAAAGACTGGCTTACCCGTTCCGGCACACGCTTCTGCTCAAATAAATCCAGGGTTTTTATGAGAATGTCATCATAATCCAGGGCGCCGTATTGTTCCAGCCGCGAGCAATATAAATTAAAGATCTCGTCTGCTTTGTTCCCGGTGGTGCGTTGATCTTCCGGTGACCTGGCGATGTTTTTTTGCAGCGATATCTTTCGCAAAATCTCACGGGCCGGCAGCTTTAGATTCCGCTCCCGCAAGATCTCCTCTATTATGGAGAGAGCCTGGTATTCATCAATGATCACCGGAGAGTGCCTGCCATTTTTCGCGGAGAGGATCTGCAGGCAGATGGCGTGAAATGTCCCGATGGTCATGGCCTTCACGATCCGCTTATTCCGGAAGTGGCTCTCCAGGCGGAGGCGCATCTCGTCCGCCGCCTTGTTGGTAAAGGTCACGGCGGTCACCTGCGCGGGAGGAACGCCACAGTTTTCTACCAGGTAGGCGATACGGCTGACCAGGGTCCTGGTTTTGCCGGTCCCGGGCCCGGCTACCACGATGGTGGCCGGACCATCTGCCGTCACCGCTGCCCATTGCTCCCGGTTTAAGCCGTAAGGAGCGGCTGCGGCAAAGCCGGCAACCCCGCTGCCGCTTGCCGTCCCTGTGCCGCCGGGGTCCTCCGTTGATCCGGCGGCCGCGGCGAGGCCGGTTTTCATTTGTTTAAGGGACGGCGCCGCTTTCTGCCCGGACCGGTCCCAGCCGTTCACCAGGCAGAGCTGGCCGGAAAACATCTTCAGATCACTTTGATCCAGAATTTTAACCTTGCCGTATGCTCCGTCATACCCGGGCTGAAGCTCAACCTGGCCGCTTCTCAAGCGGCGGATGCCTTCGCTGATATACGGCCCGGCAACCTGTTCAATATCGCCCAGCGGCGCTTCGCGCAGAATATGCAGCTCCGGGCCGAGGTTGCGCAGCAGATCCGTATATGCTTGCTGTACTTTCTTGCCGGCAACCGTATAGCCGGTAGAAGCGGCGATCACTTCCAGCAGCGGCACCAGGCTTTCAAAAGGCCTGGCCGCCGGGGGGACACTCCCCTCTTCCCGGTCGGCCAGCGCTTCAACGCGGTGCAGCACGCCCACGGTAATGCGGCCGCCGCAAACCGGGCAGACCCCTCCGGCAGCCCTGGTCTCGGCCGGCTTCCAGCAGACCTTGCAGTTCCGGTGGCCGTCGTAATGATACTTGCCTTCTTCCGGGAAAAACTCGATGGTGCCGTGAAACTCGCCGCTGCCGCGATTCTTTAAAGCGCGGCGCATGTGCGGGTAGGAAAGCTCCGTATGGAAGATATTCGCTTCCCGGCCCAGGTTGGCCGGGGAATGGGCATCCGAATTGGAAACCAGGGTATAGCGATCCAGGGCGGAAAGGCGCCAGTTCATGGGCGGGTCCGAGGAAAGCCCCGTTTCCAGGGCATCAATATGGCCGGTTAAATCTTCAAAGCACTCGTAGATATCGTCAAAACCGGAATAGGCGCCGTAGAGGGAGAAATGGGGGGTCCAGATATGGGCCGGGATAAAGATGGCTTCCGGGCACAGATCGAGGACAATCTCCAGCAGATCCCGGCTGTCAAGGCCCAGGATCGGCCTGCCGTCGGAGCGCAAATTGCCCACCATTTCGAGGCGCTGCCCCAGGGCCGCGGCCTGCTCCAGGCCGGGCAGCAGGATCAGGTGATGGACTTTCCGCACCTTGCCGTTCTTTTTGTAAATGCAGCTAATCTCGCCGGTGACCATAAAATGCGGCTTGAACCCCGGCCCCGCAACCGGATCTTCAATGCGGTAATCGTCCTTGAGCGTGTACAGGCCTTCCGCCGCCGGAACCAGTTTCTCCGCCAGCTCGGATCGCCAGGCCGGGTGGGTGAAATCACCGGTACCGATAACCGCAATCCCTTTGCGCCGCGCCCACAAATCCAGCCATTCGGGAGCACAATCCTTGCTGGTAGCCCTGGAGTATTTTGAATGGATATGAAAATCAGCGATAAACATGGCGATCATGGCTCCATTTCCCATATTATGCCGGCAGCCCTGCCGCAACTGCCCTCTAATAATTTGGCTTCTGCGGCAGCAAATTCCTTCTGTTGCCTGTGAATAGCGCTTTTTCCAGGCGAAGCCTGAGCATCACCCCAGGCCTAAAAAGAGGGCCGTTCTAAAATCAATTAGAACGGCCCTTCCTTTAGCTCTTTAAATTGCCGCACACCTCGCGCCTGGAAATTTCGCTGCCAGGGCTACTTCAGGGGAAAAATAATTTTGGTTAAAAGCTCGCTTTCGGGCACATCCAGGGGCGAATTGTAATATAACTCGTAAGCCGTGCCGGTGGGGATGCAGCCGTTCTCCTGGATCCACTGCAGCATGGCGTTGTAAACCGGCTCCATCTCACTGTACGGGCCTTGATAGAGGCAGGAAACCTGCCGGCCGGCCGGGATCTCCCCCGCCTTGATCTCCCCCTTGCCGGGTAACGCTTTGGTCATCACAAAGCCAATCTCCACATCGAGGTTCTGCATGTCCATGTTGTAATAACCGGCAAAAGCCGCATCCACCGGCTTTTCACCCAGCTCGTCCAGGTAGGCGTCGATGGCCATGTAAGCCCGCCCCAGTTCCTGGGGCAGCTTTTCCACCGCGGTAACAGTGCGCATGGACAACACCGGCCGGGCCGGCTCCTCACTTACTTCAATCTTATAATCCATGGGGTGAAACCTCCTTCATTTGGTCTGGTTGCCACCAGTAAATCCTTGCCGCATCGAGGTATAAACCGGCAACGCCGTAAAGATTTGCCATGGCCCCGTGATTATATCAGACACGGATTCTGTTGGCAAGACTTATGCCCCTGATCCGGCGTTTTTTCTGATTGATCGAAAACTCAGCTATACACCGGAAGCTGGCCGAAGCGGAACTTTTCCGGGGCATAAAAAGTCAATATCACAAACCGACAACATTATGAAAGGGGCATGGTCATGCGAAAAATTACAGCACTTTTACTTATGATGGCGCTAATCGGCAGCAGTTTTTCCGTTTCCCTGGCCGAAGATTACCGCGACCAGGTTTTGCCGCTTCTGGCGGAAAAGCTGCAGGTTTCTCCGGATACCATAAATCTTGACGGTCACCTGGTGGAGTTGCCTCTCAGCGGAAAACAGCTATGGATGGGCCGTTACTATACCGGGGAAATGGCGGCAGATACACCGCTTGATGATGACCCGGACACTCCTGTATCCCCGGATGAAATCCTGGCGGGGGTCGTATACCTGGATGTCAGTACTGGCGAGCTGTTGTCCGGGGAAGAGGCGGGCGCTTATTTCGCCGAAGAAGACAAGCTGCTCCAGGCGGAACTGGAGCGTCTCGCCGCCCAGTCAGGCAAAATCGATCCTTATTTCTATGGAAAAATTCTTGAGGTGGCACCCGGGGATCTGTTCAAAGTGATCATCTGGCTGCGCTACCAGGAAACAGCCTCCATGAAGGAGGCCATGGATGAGATCATCAAGGATTACCCCGATCTGGTGGAGAAAGGCCTGGTACCACCTGAATTGGCCGGAGGCCGCCTGCCCCTGCTGGAACCCCGCGCCTGTATCGATTGCGGTGAAGGAGGCGGTGTTTCCGGAGCAGAAGCGGGCGCAACAGGGGAGACTGCAGGAACGCCCATGAATGAAGCCGCTGTCGAGGAAGAATTTCAAATCCTGCCTTACCCCGGCCCGGAGATCCTGCCGCTGCCTGAAGATAAGGGCGGCGAAGATCCCGCTCCCGCCGATGATATCGACTGGGCCCGCTATGAAGAGATGATGAACCGCCTGGCGAAAGTGCAGGCGCAAGGCTACGCGGCCAGCCTGGCCGCTCTGGAGCAAGCCCTGGACCAAATGGGCGTTGCCTTTGAAGTCATGGAAAACAACAGCGCGGTGCTCTGCGCCTTGACGGCGGAGCAGTTGCAATCGCTCAAAGAGGCCGAATATGTTGAATCGATCAGCGAAGATGCTCCCGTTTATGCCCTGGATGGCGCCGCGGAGCGAGCCGCAGCCGTGCTGGACAGTGCCGGGGGAGTAGAAGAGCGCCCCGCTGTTTCCCCCTGGCTTCTGGCCTTGGCACTCCTGTTATTGGCCGGAGGCGGAGGACTTTATTACCGGCAGCGCAAAAAAAGATACTCTGCCGGCGAGAGCCATGTTTAACCACAACCGCCAGTGCTTTAGCAACTTATTATAAAAATAAGGGGCTGTCCCAACTAAATTTCGGGGCAGCCCCAACTGCTGCTGCCACAGGTAAAGGATGTTTTTTCTAACCTCTGACCTCCGACATCTAACTTCTAAAAGCCCCCTCTCCCTAACCCTCTCCCACCAGGGGAGAGGGAACTGCTGCTGCCATGCTGATTCCCGTTGAATGCTGAAAACAGGCCGCTAACCGTCCCCCTCTCCCCTCGCGGGGGAGGGCCGGGGTGGGGGGGATTGAAAGTAGTAGACAGATGGGATTGCCGGAAGTTTAGACGCTTCCGGGCCTGCGGGCTGCTTCCTCCGGTTTGGGCCCCTGTTCTTTTAAGACGCCCACATTGGCCAGGGTAAAAATAAGCAAGGCTACCCAGATAAAACCAAAGCTGGCCAGGTGAGCTGCTGAGAAATACTCTTTGAACACAAAAACACCGAGCACCAGGTTTATGGTGGGAGTAATATACTGCAGAAAGCCCATCATGGAGAATTTGATCAGCCGCACCCCCCGGGCATACAGCAGCAACGGCACCGAGGTAAAAATGCCGGAGCAGGCCAGGAGAGCCACCAGCCAAAGCGGGTTCGCGCCCATGGCCCCCGCTCCCTTCATTTCCAGGCCGGCAATATAAATTAAGGCCACGGGCATGACAATAAAGGTCTCCAGTACCAGGCCGGTTACCGGGTCTGTGCTGACCATTTTTTTGATTAATCCGTAGAGGGCAAAACTTGCGGCCAGGAGCAGGGCGATCCAGGGCACCCTTCCGTATTGCCAGGTGATGATCAGAACTCCAATCGCGGCCAGCATGATGGCGATACCCTGCCAGCGGCCGAGGCTTTCTTTCAGGATCAAGATGCTTAAAAGCACCACCACCAGTGGATTAATATAGTAGCCCATGCTGGCCTCGATAACATGGTTCGCATTGATGGCGTAGATATAGGTCCCCCAGTTCAAGCTGATGATAAAACCGCACAAAAAGGCAAACATTAGCTTTTTGCGCTCGGCCAGGACCGCGGTAAGTTTTGACCATCCGCCGGTGGCAAGCAGAACAATGGACGTAAAAACAAATGACCAGAAAATGCGGTGGGCCAGTATTTCCACTGCCGGAATGTGGTCCAGGATCTTCCAGTAAAGCGGCAGCAGCCCCCAGATGGTATAGGCCAGAATACCGGACAGGATCCCGGCCAGGCTGGTTGGCCTCTCTTTTGCCTCGGTCACGGCTTACCCTCCCCCAGTCAATTAATTAATAGTAACATAATTATCTGCTGAAGTGTAAACTGGAAAATACCGTCAGGCTGCTCCCGCGATTGCAGCGCCGGAACAGGCGGCCTTGAGAAGTGGGGGAGGTTTTCGGTAAACCAGCAGAAACATTTTTTCACCTTCTGAAAAAAAGTAAGACTTTTTTTGCAAAAAGCCTGAAATAAAACTTATTCGTTTACGGGTAATTTATATTATAGATTCATCATACCGGGGCGTCAAAGATGAACACAGCACTCTTCCTGATCGAGCCTGCTCCCGGTTCATGTCAACGTTCCGCGGCAACAGGCCGTCTTAATAGCCCATCTGCTTAAGAATCCTTGACAGTACGGCCAAGCGTTCACCGATTATTTCATCATCGTTACTTAAAGCCTGCCTGAAAAGCTGGATATCTTCGTCGATTTTCTCATTATCTGTACATACTGCCACCGTCATGGCGTCTCCCTGCAGGCCGACCCTGTCTACAACCGGATTTTTGGGGTCATATAGTTTTTCATAACGGTATGCTTCCCGGAAATAATGGCTGGCCCTGCATATAAGTATAGCCAGGTCAAGCACACGATGAAGCGGCAGCTCTTCTGATTGCCTGGACCACTTTTCTCCGGTATGTCTCCACACTTTTGCTGAAATCTCCACTTTACCGCGATCATTCCACTGGGCCAGGCCCAGCGACAGGCCTTTGGCATCAGAGCTGTAAGCGTACCTGCCGTCAACGCTTTCGTAGTCTTCGGATACGATTACCGGTTTGTGTTTTAGAGTGGTCGGTATCTTCATGGTAGGCATCCTCCTTAATTAGTAGCTTAGTAATCTAGTAGTTTACTGAAAGTAATTTTATCATGCCTACCCTATCCTGTCAACAGTTGCATTAGACTGGCAGGAATTGCCGCCCGCAAAGAAGAATTAAAAAGCCGCATATAGAGAGAGCTTGTTAGAGGCGCAACCTAACAAAATTAGCGATGATGGAGGCATGCAGGATGGATAAGCTGTTCTACCCGGAATCCATTGTCATTATCGGGTTATCCTCAAAACCGTCCAATATCCCCCGGCTAACCCTGGAAAACCTGCTGCGCTGGGGCTACCGGGGACGCATCTTCGGCGTTAATCCCCGGAGCGACGATGTCCACGTGGACGGCATCCGCATGTTCAAGAGCCTGGAAGAGCTGCCCGAAGTGCCGGACCTGGCTTACTGCATGATTCCGGCCAGGTTTGTGCCGGAAATGGTGGAACGCTGCGGCCGCTGCGGGATCAAGCGCATGGCCATTCCGTCGGGCGGATTTAGCGAATTCAGCGAAGAAGGGCATACCCTGGCTGAAGAAACGTTAAGGCTGGCGCGCCAGTACGGCATCCGCTTTGTGGGGCCCAACTGCGTTACCGTAGCCAACACCGACAACGGCCTCTGCCTGCCCTTTATAGCGCTGCACCGTGCCCCCAGGGGCGGGATGTCCATCATCGCCCAGAGCGGCGGGGTAGCCCTGTGCATGCTTAACTTCCTGCAGGATGAAAATATCGGCCTGGCCAAGTTTGCCAGCATCGGCAACAAGCTCGATCTGGATGAAGTGGATTTTCTGGAATACTTCGGGCAGGACCCCCAGACTAAAGTGATCTGCGTCTACCTGGAAAGCATGGAGCGGGGACGCCTGTTCATTGAAACGGCAAAAAAAATTGACAAACCGGTGATCGTTTTCAAGGCCAATACCACTTCGGCGGGGAAAAAGACGGCCATGAGCCATACCGCCGCCGTGAGCAGCGATGAAGATATCATCGACTCGGCCTTCGAGGAAGCCGGGGTCATTCGCATCCATAATTTCCTGGACTTCATCGAGGTAACCAAGGCTTTCCACCTGCCGCCGATGAAAGGCCGGCGGATCATGGTCATGAGCCCGGCCGGCGGTTTCTCCGTCATGGCGGCGGATCTGTGCGAAAAGGCCGGCTTCGAGTTCGCCGATATGGGGCAGGAGTTCTACGACAGCCTGAAGCAGTTCAGCAACGCCGGGGTCATTCGTTTTTCCAATCCCCTGGATATGGGCGACATTTACGATCCGCAACTGACCGCCCATGTGCTCTTTTCAGTGATGCATTCTGATCAGGTGGACGGAAGCATTTACCTGAGCCAGCGTCCCCTAATGCCCCAGGGAGACAATGTCTTTCACCGCATGTTCCTGACTGACCTCTCCAAGGAAACCTGGGGCACGATTCTCTCCGCGGGAAAGCCCCTGGGAGTTTGCCTTTTCGGGCCGACGCAGATGATCCAGCAGAGCAAGCGCTCCGTGGAATTTCCCATCTTCAACAGCCCCGAGGAGTTAGTAAACGCCCTGGCCGTGCAAATGAAATACTACGAATACAAAAGAGAAAGGCAAAACCAGGCGGAAGCGCCCCGGCCGGATGGTTGCGACAGCAGCGCCGCCGCGCACTGGCTTGCCGGCAGGCAGGGTGATTTCGGTGATGAGGTGCTTGACCTGCTGGCGGCCTACGGCATCCCCGCGGCCGCTTCCAGGGTGGCCGCCACCAGGGAAGAAGCTGTCCGCCAGGCCGGGGAACTGGGTTTCCCGGTGGCCATGAAGGTGGTTTCTCCCGATGCCCTTCATAAATCGGTACCGTCAATAATTTTTCGCAAATTCATTTACCCGCCTGGTAGGCATCAGTTAACCAGCAGTTACTTTTGAACCATCCATGGCACTCAGTTCCTCAAGATGTCTCATACTCATATAACGCTTGGTTCCCCATTCTTTG
>JAKPEE010000052.1 GCA_029552125.1 Bacillota bacterium
TAAAGAACCGGCCTCAGGCTGCCCAGGAGGCGATAAAGTGGATCCTCGGCAGCATCAGGACCAGGCCGGGGGCAGCCGTCCTCGATGCCCTGGAGCTTCTGGACGGAGATAAGTTAAGGCCGCAAAATTCCCGTTATGCCAGATGGATCCTGGAACAGCTGGATAAAAAGGGCCCGGGTCAGGTCCTCAACCGGGGCGAAATAATTGCCGATTTTCGCGGTGTAGAGTTCGAGCCCCATTTCAGACTGGAGCCGGAGTGGGTGGTCGTCATTCTGGCGAGCTTGATCTACAGCGGCGATGTTACTTTAAGCATGCCGGGGAAGAAGATAGATGCTTCCAACCTGGAGGAGCTGGGCAAAGTTCCCCTGGAGGAACTTATCAAGTTCAAACACATCGAGCGTCCTAAGGATCTTCCTCTTGGTCCCCTGCAGGTTCTATTTGAATTTTTAGGGCTGCCGCCCGGGCTCATCGTCAATCAATCTACTCGTGAAGAAGGGGTAAGGCAGCTTCAGGAAGCAGTGGATAAACTCCTGGAACGCACCATGCAAGCTCAGCAGGCGATCCAGCAAGAGTTATCCTTGTGGGGTATCTCTCTATTCGATGAGAAAAAGAAAACCGGTTTAAGGGATGAACTGGCCGGTTTCAAAGGGTTTCTGGAGTCACTCCGGGTTTTTAACACTCCCGGGAAGCTGAAAAACTTCCGCTACTCCGAGCGGGATATAAATGAACAGAAAGAACGCTTTGCCACCCTGAAGAGGGTTGAAGAGCTGGCCGGCCTGGCAAGTGAAGTCCAGCCTCTGCTTTTCTACCTCAGCACCGCCGAAGCCGTGCTTCCTGCGGATGCCGGTTGGACGGTAAAAGCCCGGGAGCGGCGTGAAGAACTCAAAGGAAAACTATCCGGCCTGGACGAAGCATCCATCCCTGACCTTCGCCGGGAGCTGGTGTCGGTGCTCTTAGAGCTCAAAAATTCTTACATTGAAGCCTACCTTGAGGCCCATACCAAAGCCAGGTTAAATGCGTCTTTGGATCAGAAGAAATCCGGGCTGCTCAAAGATGAGCGGTTGAGCAAACTCAGCAGGCTGGCCGGTATCGAGTTGATGCCCCGGGCCCAGCTTGCGGACTTCCAAAACCGCCTGGCGGAGCTGAAAACGTGTTTCAGCCTCACTAGAGAGGATTTGGAAAAAACGCCCATCTGCCCTTACTGCAGCTACCGGCCGGCACAGGAGCAGATTAAGCTTTCGGCTGAGGCGGCGCTCAGGCGGTTGGAGGAAGACCTGGAAAGACTGTGCGAGGATTGGGAAAGGACACTGATCGCCAACCTGGAAGACCCGACGGTGAAGGAAAACATCTATCTTTTGAAGCCGGAACAGCAAAAAGCACTGGATCAGGTGATCAAAGAACAGCAGCTGCCATATACGGTGGACGCATCGTTTGTAAAGGCCGTTCAGGAAGTGCTCTCCGGCATGGAAAAGGTTTCGGTTACCGCAGCCGACTTAAAGAAAGCTTTGACTCAAGGCGGAACGCCCTGCACAGTATATGAGTTTCAGCAGCGCTTTGAGGATTATATCCGGTCTCTCACGCGGGGCAGGGACCCG
>JAKPEE010000058.1 GCA_029552125.1 Bacillota bacterium
CGCAAGTCCCGCGAGGGGCGAGACTTGAGCGTGGCGGTAATCGCTGACACGGAGCGATTACACAATAATTATAGCATAAAAAGCAACGTGCCAGCGAAAGGATTAGATGATGCTGGCATTTTTATTTAAGAAGCGCAAAGGAGGCGCTATGAGATGAAGTATAAGACACACCTTAATATGGCTTGCAACCCCGACTGGCTGGAGCGGCTGCATCTGATGGCAGGCGGCAAGCGCAAGCGGGCGGGTTACGTCCGCGATGTTATCGATATCCTGTACACCGATAAATGGCTACGGGACTTAATTTACCAGAAACGGCAGGTGATAAATGAGCGATCAAAGTAAAAAATTCAGCCCCGCTGGGGAGGCAGGGCTGGCGGTGCGGGACATTGCTTGGCTTTATATCCTTAAAGCTAATTATAGCACCTTCCCGTGCAACAGCCAAAAGCAACCCCTGATTAGCGGAGGATTTAAGGCTGCGAGTGCTGACCACACAATCATAGAGAACTGGGAACGCCAGCTTCACCCCGCCTTATGGGGGATACCTTGCAGCCCAAACGGTTTTTTCGCGGTTGACATAGACCCTGACGGGATAGACACTTGGCAAGGGTGGCTGGACACATACGGCTTGCCTGAACCTACCCCTTATCAGAAAACCCCGCGCGGAGGCTGGCATTATCTTTTTAGGCTACCCGAAGGCGTGAAAATCCCTAACACCGCTGGCAAGTTGGCTAAGGGGATAGACCTACGCTCAGACGGCTATATCTGCACAGGCAAGGGCTATGAGTGGCAGATACCGCTATCCGAGCCGCTGGCAGAAGCGCCTGAATGGCTGCTGGCTAAAATAAAGGCGCTCAGTGCCCCAAAACCTGCCCAAAAAAGAGAGCTGATCCCCCCAGTGGATAATGCTGACCTATGGCTGCGCAAAGCGTTGGAAAAAGCCGAAATTGGCAAAAGAAACGAGGTAGGCTTTTGGCTTGCGTGCCAGTTGCGTGATGCAGGCTTGCCCCAGTTTGAGGCAGAGGATTACCTAACGATTTACGCAAACGGGGTGCCTCAGGATGGTACCCCTTACACAGAAAGCGAGGCGTTGGCAAGCGTTGAGCAGGCTTATAACCGCGCTCCACGTGAACCCGTAGCGCTAAGCAAACCTGATGATTACCCCTTAACCGATGCAGGCAATGCGGAGTTTTTCGCTGCCAGAGAAGCTGGACGGATCTGCTATCGTCACGACTTGCAGCGCTGGTATGTGTATAAGAACCCGATATGGGCAGCTGACCAAGACGGAGAACCTGAACGGCGGGCATTAGAAGCCGTTCGAGAACGGCAAGTTAATGCACTTGC
>JAKPEE010000061.1 GCA_029552125.1 Bacillota bacterium
CGGCCCGCCGGGAGCCGTAAATCCCGGCAATATAATAAAGAGGAGGAAATAAAATGTACGGAATTAGATGGCTAGAATTTAACAAGAAAGATCAATTAGTAATGAAGGAAAAATACTTTGAAACTGAAAAAGCACTAGACAAGTTTATTGAAAAACTTATACAAAAAGACAATTTCCATAGCATTTATGCAACTTGTGAATAATTGGGAGGAATAATCACCAAAGGAGGGAGACCAACGGCCCGCCGGGAGCCTATCCCGGCAAGAATAGAAAGGAGTGTCAGCAAATGATTAAAATTATTTTCCCGTTTTCCGAGGAGCTCCTTGACCACCTTTTTTCGGAATTCGGTTGGGAGCGGCAGGACATCGACCTGCCCCACCCGGAGACCACCGGGAATTGTAACGGACACCCGGAGCCCCGGGGGTTCGACACCGGGGAAACCGGGGAATATCAGAACGCGGCGTACTACTGCCCCCACTGCTACGGGAGTAACCCGGCGCGGATCACCTGGAACTCCGAGGAGATTGTTGTGGAGGCGGACGAAGGCAGCAGCAAGGCCTTCCGGGCTGTTGTGGCCCACCGCCGTGTCGTCAAGCCGTCCGTGGGGGTATATGTGCCCCTACCAGTAGAGGCGCTTAAAGGCCTCAAACTAGTTAACTTCCCGGATTGATTGCAGCACCGACATCACGGCCCGCCCCGCGCCGTTAAAGCGGGGCAAATTAAAAAAAGGAGGTTATTCAAATGGCAAACAAAACCATTTACGTGAAAGACGAGGATCTCCAGATTTTTGAGGAGGCCGAAAAATTGGGCGGCGATTCCCTTTCCAGCATCATCGCCGAAGCCTTGCGGCGGTTCGTTGACGTGAAGCGAGCTGAGGCGCAGGGGATGGAGGAGTATACCCTTAAAGTCGGAATTCTACGCAGCCAGGGAGACGATGATATTCGTAAACTCCGATTCGTCGGGCGTTTGTTGGCCAGTGCAGAAGTATTCACTGGCCAGACCAGCGACCGCCGCGACCGGGGGACGGTGTATCAGATCTACCAGACTAAGGCCGGGAAGGTCATGGTCTGGTGGGAGAAGTGGAGCTGTTGGGAGGGGGAA
>JAKPEE010000065.1 GCA_029552125.1 Bacillota bacterium
TAGGTCACTCTCGCAGCTTGCCATCAGCGCGGCAATTTCGCCCGGTTGCAGCTCGCGGCCGGCGGGGATAGTTTCGCCGGTAACGCTGTTTAGATCGGCTGCCCGTTGGTAATCCTCTGCCGTTATCAGGCCCAGCCGCCAGGCCTCGCGCAGCACGCCCCGCAGCGCGGATAAAAATTTATTTACGGTCGCCGGCTTGTACCGGGTGACAAGTTGCGCCCGGATCGCCGCTGTATGCTGGTAGCGTAAGCTCTGCCAGGGGAACGAAAGACAGTCAGCCACGCCGCCGGTGAGCAGCCCGGCCATAACGTCAAGGGCTTGCTTTTGGGTCCGCCGTCCTGTGGGGCTGGATAAGCTCGCAAGGTAAACGGCCGCCGGGTTCTGGTCTAGGGGTTGGCTGCCAGTTGTCACCAGCTCGCCCGCCTGGTCAATCGTAATGATTTCGCTTGTCATAATTGCCCGTCCTGTTTTGGTCATAACTATTGTGAATTACTATTCTCATAAGTGATTATAAGGGTAAAAAGGGCTTGTGTCAATAGCTAAAAAATCTAAACGCGCCAGGGCATCCTACGGGGCCAAAATGTCAGGTTTGCAAGTGCTCAGGGCGCATAATCCGCACAGTTTGCCGGCCGCTCATGTGAAACTTTGGGACAAAAACAGCCTGCCCCTGGATTAAGTACATCCCCACGCGTGTGGGGGAAACGGGCGTTGAAAAGTTGGATCAAAATGATCCAACAGTACATCCCCACGCGTGTGGGGGAAACGTTGCGTAGTTGCAGGGTATAAAAAAAGGGCGCAGTACATCCCCACGCGTGTGGGGGAAACCCTGTTCAGTTGCGGGCAAAATGTCGCCTATAGGCGACAAATTGTACATCCCCACGCGTGTGGGGGAGGCGCGCCCATGCAAGCCCGCCAGAACGGCCTGTAAGCCGTTTTTGTGGCCCTACAGGTATTTTGGTATGGCCATGCCCAGAAAAAACGCTCCTGGGCCGTTCTGGGCCGTTCTGGGGGGGAT
>JAKPEE010000072.1 GCA_029552125.1 Bacillota bacterium
CTGATCGCGCCGCATTCGGCATCTTTGTAATCTTCCTGCCCGTGGCCTGCCCGCCAGCTTTCGCATCAGTTCGTCCGCTTCCGCTCTCCGGCACGCCTGGGGCAGCCGATTTTCTGCTTGAGTTTATTCTGCTGATGCTGAACCGCCATCTTTTCTCCATGGCTTTCGCGACCAATTTGCATCTCCTTTTAAATTTTGAATCGAACCAGCTCGTGACGAGCGCTCTCTCTTTCTCCGCTCTATTTTATTTTCCACATTTTATTTTTCATCAGCACGGACCATTTAACACTTCCTCGTTATCGGCAACCGATAACGAGCTGACTCAAATTTTATCACGGCTTAAATTAATTTAATTAATTTAACCTGCCTGGCCCGATTCTATATCCGACTTCTATATCCGTCCTCTTTTTCACCGCGCCTTTTTTCTCTCCTTCCCGCGCCCCTACCTGCACTTGGCGAGCTGCGAGCTGTTCGGTCGAGGCCTTTACCAACTCTGTCCAGGCACCAGTGCCAGCCTTACCAGCTCCATCTTCGACCTTCATATTCACCTCGGTAGCACTTATACTCACACTCACCGCCGGGCTACCCCTGGCCTTCGTTACTTCGATTGTCCTGCCCCTGCCTTTGTGCCACCGACGCCTACCTGTCTCTTCCTAATTCCTCTTCGCTTGCCGGCCGGTTTCCGCCTCGCAAATCCCATGCACCTTCCGCTTCCCTTCTTTCTTCCACCTCTCCAGCTCCTCTCCCCTTCGTTGCCGCCATTTCTCTCACATAAGCCAGCGCTTCGTCCAGCTCTGCCTGCGCTACATATCCTTTTTCCACGAGAATCTCGCCAACCTTCTTTCCGGTTCTCTGCTGAATTCGAACCGCCTCCTCCAGCTGGTCAGCGGTAACCAAACGCCGCGACAGCAGCAAATCACCAATCTTTCGCCGAAAGGCCTCCAGCTTTTCGGCCGGAAATTCATGTTCGGTTTTAATCCAGCCTTGCTCCCTGCCGGTGCGGAGCGCCCTTATCAGCCACAGCATGGCCAGCCCGGCTGAAGCGATATTGAGCACATTGCCCACCACCATTTTTATCGGTGTAACCAGCGCGTGCCCCAGCCCATAAACTTTATTAACGAAGATAAAACGCATGAGCAGCCACCAGAAAAAGAAAAACATGACGACCAGGGCCAGCTGCCACCAGATTTCGCCGCGCCCGACCAGCGGTGGCAGCGCAAAATCAGGCCAGAAAAATCTCCTCACCCCGGCCACGACCGCCACATAAATAATCAGCAGATAGCCAAAGAGATAAAGGAAATTAGCAAAAAACGCCACACGGTCGCGAAGCAGCGCATAATTAAATTTAAGGCTTTTCTCCCAGCCGATATTCCGCAGTCCCTGCCAGGCAATGCCATAAACCCAGCGCGCCCGCTGGCGCATGGCTTTTTTGAATTCGGTCAGGAAAAAAGCGCGGGTCGCTACCAGTTCTTTGATTTTTTTTGGCCGCACGCCACGTCGCAGCAGTCTCTTTTTGGAAATTATGCGCTCGACATATTGAATAAGGATAATCTGACGTGCACCGCGCTTACCCAACCTGATACCGATTTCATAATCTTCAGTTAGGCTTTTCGGATTGAAAAGCTGAACAACGCCGGTTTCAGGTTTGAGGCTGGGGGCAGCGGGGACAGCATTTCTGGCGCTGCGGCCGCCATCACCATTCCCATTCCCATCGCCGCCTCCATTGGTAGCGGTGGCTGAAACCGCCGCCTCTTCGGCCTCCCGAGCTATCACGCTGCCTTCCTCCTCCGCTTCTTCTATGGCCAGCTCTTCCAGCTTCTCGCGCCAGAAAGCGGTGCTTGTTCCGGCCGAGGGCAGCACCCGGGCGATTTTTTCCCGCACCAGTAGTTCCTTGAGATGCATCTCAGCAAACTCATCCAGATAAACACCGCCGACAAAACTGTACCAGGGGATTTCGAGTGGAATAATAGGAAGCTGAATCATCTCAAAGCGCGGCATGAGATAATTAAACAGTCGTAACGATAGCGGATGATGCACATCCTCTGAGTCGCTCAGCACGACGATCTGAAACTTCAAGCCGTAGGCCCGCTCGAAGGCGCACAGGCCGTGGTATATTTCGTTGAGGTTGTCGGCTTTGGTCGTTGGCCCGGGCTTGGAGTTGACCACCTTAATCACTTGAGGGAAGAGCTGGCTGACCTTGT
>JAKPEE010000076.1 GCA_029552125.1 Bacillota bacterium
CCGACAGGGGAGCCGAGCATCCAGAACCCGCCTGGGTAAGGAAGGCGATAAGGTTCGGTTTGGCTGCCTTTAAGGCGGGAATCCACTCGGAGGGAATTTTGTCGGCTGGCTTAAGGGCAAGCCGCCCGCTGAGCATACCAACCCAAACCCCAAGGCTGTTAAGCCGGTCGATCCACTCTTGGGCAGTCCACTGTTGAGCGCTCATGGAAATCTAACCTCCATTTCTGAAAAAACTTCCTATATCCCCCCTCTCAAAGTTCCATTCTTCCAGCTGTTGACGCAAGTCCTTATTTTATAAGCACTTAGGAGGCTGGAGGTTTATAAAAACAAAGTTCCATCCTCCAGCAAAGTTCCAGGTTCTAAGTCATTATCTTGTAAAGAGTTATGTTCGAGGCTGGAAGAATGGAGGTTTGAACCCCCTGGAGGGAAATATCTTTCTACAATCGGGAGAAAATCTTCCCGAAGGTATCCGTTGCTTGTCTCCCACTTATGGGGGCTTATGCCAAACTCTTTCAACATGCTGGCCAGCCGCCTTGGAGTAATAGGCCTCCCCCGACAGAAGGTCCTCCAGGGGGCCAGTTCCAACCGGCAAAGCCGCTCAATTAAATCCGACGTAGAAAGCCGTTCCGCCGCCCCAAAAACTTCAACACAGTCCTTTAAGAGCAAGGCCCCCATTTCCGCTTCCTCTTTGCCGCCCGAAATTGCAACCGCTGCCCGTCTTGCCCGTTCAGGCCAATCGCCTCCAGCTAAGTCTGCTAAAGCTAGCAAAGGCCCCCAGCAATCCGCCGCTCTGTCGTCTAATGCGGAGGGGGCCGAGGGCATTTTCCAAGGGCCGTTGTGTTGGGCTTCCAGGTCGAGCTTCCAACGCATAAACTTCTGGGTTAACGGTTTAATCGCCTGGAGGGCCAGATAGTCGAGCCGCTTCACGTTGTCTTGGGGCTTTTTCCGCTGAAGGGTGATGATGATGGAACGGTCTTCCAAGGTGGCAGGTAGTCGGCCAATGGCCGCTACGGCTTTAGGACACCACGTAGAAAATTGTCGAGGCTGATGATCGTCTCCAACGCAACGGATTACTCCGGCGCTATCCTTGGTATGCCCGGCATTTAAAAGGAGCCTCCATTCTTCGCTGGTCTTGATCAAAAGGTCCCCTTCGTCAATTAGCAAAGTCGGCTTGCATTCCTCGACTACTCGGAAAAGCGCCGCCGGAGAGAGGGTTCGCAAGAGAGGCCGGGCTACCATTGCCGAAAGCACCCGGAGGAACGTCGTTTTCCCGCAACGTTTCACCGGGCTGCTGATGAAAAGCAAGGGTGCAATGTCGAAA
>JAKPEE010000082.1 GCA_029552125.1 Bacillota bacterium
GGCTTAGAGTATCTCAATAACGTTCCCCTGTTTCGTAGTGGCAGTAACTTCACCCGAATGGTTTTGAAGCAGTTAAATGAAAAAAGTGTTGTTTAATCTGAATGCGGGGTTTCTAAATACCTACAGTGCCTTGACACGATCGGCAGCCGGTTTTTTTGTTAAATTTTTTGGGCCAATAAGGTAAAATATAGAGAGGAATACAGAGGAGGTGTGAAGAGGTGACTTTTGAAGATCTGGTGTCTGCTACATTAGGTTTGCTTCTTTATAGTAAAGAAAAGGCGGATGAGCTTATCGATATCCTGGTGGACAAAGGGGAGATGCAGCGCGACGAAGCCCGGAAGCTGGTTAACCGCATGATGGAGAAAGGGAAGGCCGAAAAGGAACAGATGCGAGAAAAATTCGACTCAATATTCAAAGACAGATTTATCACTAAAGAAGATTTTCGCCGGCTGGAGAACAAGCTGGACGAACTCATCGCCCTGATTAAAGAAAAACAGTAATGGCTTTAGGCTGGTTTTCACTGCGCCAGTTACGCTATGCCAGGCGTTACCGCCAGATCTTGCGGGTGCTGGTTAAATACGGGTTTGCCCAGATCCTGGCGCAAATGAACCTGTACGGAATCTGGGAAAGGATTTATTGCCGCCGCGGCTGCCGCGGGGAGCTGCCCCATAACCCTGAAGCGCGCCTGCGCATGGCCCTGGAAGAGCTGGGACCGGCTTTTGTCAAGGTAGGGCAACTGCTAAGTACGCGGGCCGACCTCTTGCCGGCAAGCCTGACCAGGGAATTGTCGCACCTGCAGGATGAAGTGGCTCCTTTCCCGCCACCACAGGTCAGGGAGATTATCGAAACCGGGCTGAAGGGTCCCCTGGAGCAAATCTTTCAAAGTTTTGATGAAGAACCCCTGGCGGCGGCCTCCATTGGCCAGGTGCACCGGGCTGTGCTGCAAAGCGGTGAAACTGTGGCGGTAAAAGTAAAACGACCCGGCATCGACACGCTGATCAAAAATGATCTTGATATCCTGGTAGAGCTGGCCAGCCTGGTAGAGCGCAAGGCCACCCCGGAGGCTTTTTTCCAGTTTAGCGATATGGCCCGGGAGATTAGAAAAATTATCTTGAGAGAGTTGGATTACCAGGCTGAAGCCCGCAACGCCCAGCGCCTGCGCCAGAACATGGGGGATAGCGAAAGTGTCTATGTCCCCAGAGTTTACTGGGCATATACCACCCACGACATTTTAACCCTTGAATTCCGCCAGGGCATAAGCTTAAGCCGCTACCTGGAAAGACCGCTACCCGGGACCGATCCGCAGCATATTGCCGCCATATTAACCGAAAGTTTTTTTAAGCAGGTTTTTATCTATGGTTTTTTCCACGGCGATCCGCATCCCGGCAATATCGCCGTTCTCCCGGACGGCCGCCTCTTTTTCATGGATTTTGGCAGCGCCGGTTATATCAGTGAAGATTTGCGCGGGCAAATGGTCTTGCTTTTCCGTTCGTTTCAGCAGATGGACCCCGTGGCCATGGTTGACGAGCTGCTTAGTTTTGCTTTTGTGCCGCCGGTAATCAATCGCTCGGAGCTAATCCGCGATATCGCCCTGCTCCAGGAGCAGTACTACGAGGTCCCGTTAAAGGAAATTAACCTGAGCGAAGCGCTGCAAGACCTGATGCGCGTAGGGGCAAGGCACCACCTGCGTTTCCCTTACGAGTTTCTTTTACTGGCCAAGGCGCTGCTTACCCTGGAGGGAACGGTAGCCCGGCTGTCGCCTGATTTTAACCTGGCCGAAGCAGTGCAGCGTTACGGCTCCGCCCTTAAAGGGAGGCAGCTAAAATATGCCGCCAGAAGGCTTAAGGGGACCCTGCGCAGTTACCAGCGCCTTGCAGAAGAGATGCCCGAGCGAACCGTGGAAATTTTACGTTCCACGGCTGCGGGGGAGTTGAAAATTAAAATAGAGATCGAGCACCCGGACACAGCCCTCAAAATCCTGGAAAACACGATCAATCGATTGGCTTTCAGCGTGGTCCTGGCCGGTTTGCTGATTGGCCTCTCGCAAAATATCAGTTTTGCCAATATGGGCTGGCTGTCCAGAATACCGCTGGGGGAAATTGCCCTGGTTGGCCTCGGGCTGGCCGGCATGTGGTGGCTGTTTGCCATCATCCGTTCGGGGAGACTTTAAGGTTGGGAGGCTGACCATGCCTGATCAAGTATATTGCGTATTTGATATCGGTGGAACCAAGATTTTGCTTTATTTGATTGATGGGGCAAAAAGAGTGCTGCACAAGGAAAGGTTTCCTACCCCTGCACAGTGCACGCCGGAGCAAATGATTGAGTTTATCAATCGTTCCGCTGCGGCGTCCCTGGCCCGGGCCGGTTTGCCTTCCACGGATTTAGCCGGGCTGGGGATATGTATTGCCGCCCTTTTGGATTATGAAAAAGGGGTTGTCCACCAGTCGCCGAATCTGGGCTGGTATGCGGCCGTGCCCCTTAGAGAGATGCTGCAGCAAAGCTGGAACTGCCCGGTATACCTGGATAATGACGCCAATGCGGCAGTGCTGGGCGAGGTGGCCTATGGCGCGGCCAGGGGGCACCGCAACGCCATCTACATAACTATCAGTACCGGTATCGGCGGAGGCCTCTACCTGGACGGAAAAGTTTTCCGCGGCAGTGGTGGTTTTGCCGGGGAAGTGGGCCACATCAAGCCTTTCGGCCAGGGCAGGCGCTGCGGCTGCGGCGGCATGGATTGCCTGGAAGCATGGGCATCGGGTGGAGCCATCGCCAGAATGGCCAAAGAATTGTGGGATGAAAAGGAGCAGGGCGGCACCATCACTACGGCATGGGTTTTTGATCAGGCGCAGGGCGGAAATCCCCTGGCACGAAGCATAATCGAGCAGGCCTTGCAGAACATCAGCACCGGCCTGGCTAACCTGGTAACCCTGCTTAACCCTTCCTGCCTGGTCATTGGCGGCGGCGTGGTGGCCAGCCGGGAAGATTTCCTGGAACAAATCCGGGCCCGGGTTTATGAACTCGCCGTTGCACCAGCGGTGCATATTTCCACGGTGGAAATCAAAGCAGCCCAACTGGGGTCTGAAGCAGGAATATGGGGCCTCTATTATTTAATGCGCTGCCCGGATGAACAGCGAGCGTGAACGCATGGAACTGCAGGAACTGATCAACCAGATTATCGTGTACACGGGCCAACTGGTGCAGCGCTACGGCTCACTGGGCATCGCCGCGGCCATGTTTGCCGAAAGCGCGGGGCTTCCCTTTGCCTCGGCGGTAGTTTTTCTGACATCAGGATCCATGATTTTCAGCGGCAAAGCGCCTTTCTGGAAAGTTTTTCTCGCTTCCACCACGGGCATTACGCTGGGCAGCATTTTTAGCTACTGCATGGGTTATGCTGGCAGCTTTATGGGACGCTTCATCAAGACCAGCTTTTTCCGGTGCAACGGCATACAAGAAGATCGGCGGCCGGCACTGCGGCGCTCAAAGGTTTACCAGTTATGGGAGCGTTACGGCAGCTTCTCCGTCTTTATGGGGCAGTTCTGGGGGGTAACGCGGACCTTCATCTCCTTTCCCGCAGGCGCCATGCATATGAACATACTGCTGTTTGTTGTCTATACAGCCCTGGGAGGCGCCTTATTCAGCCTGTTTGCCATCGGCTTCAGCATTCTGATCACCGGCGCCGCCGGGCTGCTGTTAAAATATGTCCGCTTGATCCTGTCGCTGCCGCCCTGGATCTGGTTGATCCTGGCGCTGCTGGCCGGCATACTGGCTTTGCTTTACCGCCGCCAGGGTTTTAAAATATCTCCGCTGCTCCTGTGGCGCCGTTTCAGAGAGTGGTTTTTGGGAGACGGGGAGTAAGCCGGCCCCCCGTCAAGACTTATTTATACTCGCCTGGCCAGGTAGATAATAAAAATCAGATCAGCCAGGGTAATCAGGGTGAAAGCGGCGGTATAGCCGCAGATTACGCCAGTAATGCCCCACCGGGGCGAGGCGGTGAGAAAATAGATAATGACCAGGCTAATGATTGTTCCGGCCAGGTCATTGGAAACGGCGATCCCGGGACGGCCCAGGCCGTGTAAAATGGCCGCCGTGGTAAACTGCAGGTAGGCGAAAGGGGTCAGCGGGGCCAGCATCTTGACCAGAGCCGCCGCGGCACTGCTGCCGTAGAGAAACTGGGTCAGGGGTGCAGCCAGATAAAATAAAAAGAGCGCCGCAAAGGCCCCAATGGCCGTGGTGCTCCAGAGGGATAATTTAAGCAAGCGCTCCAGGCGCAGGCGCAGGCGCAAAGAGGCGGCTGCGGCAATAGCCGGAACCAGGGTTGTGGCCAGGGGGATAATCAACACTGTGGGTAAAAAAATGATGGGCATGGCCATACCCGAAAGGTGCCCGAATAGCGTGGTCGCTTCGGCGGCGCTGAATCCGGCCAACTGCAGGCGGGAGGGGATCAGCAGCGATTCCACCGCCTGCGTGATCGAGGTGCTCAGCCGTATAAGTAAAATGGGCAAAGCGAGGCCAAACATCTCACGGTAAACCGGAGTTAAAACTCTGCCGCCTCCCTGGAAAAGGCTGCGCCGGTCCTGCATGAGGTAAGTGATGGAGAAGCAGGCTATTTCTCCGCCGATTATGCCTATGACAATCCCGGAAAGGGCGTACTCCAGGCCCAGGGGTAATAGATAATAAACCGCAGCCAGGCCCAGGGATACCCGGACGACCTGCTCGCCCACCTGGGATAAGGCGGTAGGGGCCATGTAGTTCTGCCCCTGGGTGTAACCGCGCAGAATGGAAGAGAGAGCGGCAAAGAAGAAGGCTGCGGGCATAAGCCGCACCGCGGGCAAGATTCTTTGATCCGGTAGAAAATCCAGGGGAAGGGCCAGCGCTAGCCAGAGCAGGACGGAACAGGAGAGGGATGCGGCAACGACCAGTTGCAGTGACAGCTTTCTTACCTGGAGACAGCCGCGCCTGTCTCCCCGGGCGTGGCGGTCAGCCACCATTTTAATGACTGCACCGGAAAGCCCCAAGCCCGACAGCACCGCCAGAAGGGCATAAACAGGGAGGATCATCTGGAACAGCCCCAGACCTTCCGCACCGATGAGGCGGGAGAGGGCCATGCGGTTGCCCAGCCCAATTATCCTGGTCACAATGCCGGCCAGGGCCAGTTGCATGGCCCCTTTAAAAAGGCTGCTTTTCAGTTTGTCTGTTAAGGTCATAGCATTACATTCTATGCTTTGATCCCATGGTAAAGAAGAATTGAAGCGCTCTTTTCATTTTTTTCCTTGACCCTGCCAGGGTGAGGAAATACAATTGGAGGCGAGAAAGAGGTGCGGCCGGAATCTCTACAGCAGTGAGGCCATATGTTCTTGATAGGATCATTGGGCTGCAGGCTGTGCCCGGCGTTTTATTACCCGGGCAAGCGCAGAAAGCTTTATATTTCGCGGGTTTACCCGGTATAAAGACAAAAAATTCCGCTTTGCGAGCGGGATAAAGAGGCAAAGCCAGGAAGGCAAAGAGAGCGAAGGAAGGTATGGGCAAAAAAAAATTTCATCTGGTCGTTTACCCGGAGCGCTGCAAGGAGTGCGGCATCTGCATGGCCTTCTGCCCGCAAAAAAACCTTGCCGCCGGTGAAGACGGCAGGCCTGTAGTAATTAATCCAGAAGCCTGCACGGGGTGCAGGCAGTGCGAATATTACTGCCCGGATTTTGCCATCAGGATAGAGCAAGAAGATGTCGAATAATCAACGTCCCTCCGGGCAGGCCGCCCGGGCGATTTTAGCCATGGCCTGTCCCACTTTTTCCGCCCAAAACGGATCGGCGGCGTAGCGCATATTGATCGCCACCAGGTTGTCCCCGCAGTAGAAACGCCCGCCGCGGCTTAAATAACTATGGCTGAGAAGATTGGCTACAAAATTTATACTTTCTTCTTTGGAGGAAAAGTAAAAAGCGTTGCTGTAAGGATTGGCGCCACCGGCGCCCAGTCCAAAGAGGTTATTTTTTTCCCTGGCCAACCGTGACATCCCGCCGGCACTTTCTATATAAGCGATGGCGGCAAGGATAAGACTGTTGACGCCGTAACGCTGTTCGGCGCTAACCAGGGCTGCTCCCGTCCCCTTCAGACCGTGCGCCCCCAGCCTGCTCCAGGCTCGCTCGTACATCTTTTCGGTAAAACAGGATTGCGAAAGGGCCGGCATGGTCGAACCCTTATAGGCAACCGCGGTACGATACGTTTGCTGCTGGTTGAACAGGATCAACTCCAGTTCTTTATTGCGCTGCTCGATCTGTTCGATTCTTTCCAGGGCATCATGCAATTGATTGAAGAGGCTTTCTTTTTCTTGTGTCGTTTCAGTGAGGTCATTTAGTGTATTCATGTATGCTTCATTGAGTTCTTGAATTTGCAGTTGCAGTTGCGCCTGGCGCTCTTCTTCCAGGGCGAGCTGGTGTTGCCAGAACAGGAGCAGCACCAGCGGGATGGAGCTGAAGATGAAGAATTTGGCTCTACTGATGCGCATAGCGGCAACTCTCCTGTTAAAAGTTTTTCACCTTTGCGGGTAAAAAGAAAAATTACGTATGGTTACCAACTCCCCGTAATAACAGGCTGTTAAAAACAGTTAATATAATTCGCTAAAATTTAAGAAATTCCTGCTAAACAAACCAGCTAAGGGCATGAAGCGGCAGATATTGCCGGCCGGCCGGTGGCAGGTAAGCTGTTGTTTTGACAAGAAAAAGCTCAGGATATATGATAGATTTGACTTAATCTAAAAATTCTTAGGGGAGAGGTTATCATGTTAAAATTTAAACAAATCATCGTCAAAGAACCGGGAAAGAGCGTTGTCCACGGGCTTACCACCGCCAACCTGGGCCAGCCCGATTATGATAAAGCCATCCTGCAGCACCGGGAGTATATCCGGGTATTGCAAAGTTGCGGCGTGGAGGTAAAGATTCTTCCCCCCGATGAAGATTATCCAGACAGTTGCTTTGTCGAAGACCCGGCTGTGGTCACAGAAAAAATGGCTATCATCACCAATCCGGGTGCTCCGTCCCGAAACGGTGAAACTATAGCCATCAAGCGGGCCCTGGAAGAATTCTTCGACATATTTGAATATATCCGGGCGCCCGGCACCCTTGAGGGTGGAGATGTCATGAGGGTGGAAAATCATTTTTATATCGGACTTTCCAACCGGACCAACGCCGCCGGAGCCAACCAGTTTATAAATATAGTCTCCCAGTATGGCTTTGAAGGCTCCGTCGTCCCCCTGAAAAAAATGTTGCACCTCAAGACCGGCGTGAACTACATCGGCGACAACACCCTTCTGGTGGCGGGAGAATTTATTGAACATCCACAATTTTGTGAATTTAACCAGATTGTGGTTGACGAAGATGAAATGTACGCCGCCAACTGCATCAGGATAAATGACTATGTGGTCATGCCCGCCGGCTTTCCGAAAACCGAAGCAAAACTAGTGGAAGCCGGATTTTTGATTAAAAAAGTCCATATGAGCGAATTTCAGAAAATAGACGGCGGTTTAAGCTGCCTGTCGCTCCGTTTCTAAGGATGCGATGTTGGCTTATGCATGATCCCCGGCGTACCGGCCCAGCGCTTTCAGCCGTTCCACTTCGCGCTGCTCCAGCTCTTTGTAGGCCACTTTGCCTACACGAGTTTTGGGCAGCATATCGACAAATTCGATTTCACGGGGACAGCTCCATTTAATCAGGTCTTTGCGGCAGTGCGCGATTAACTCTTGCTCCATTTCCGGGCCCGGCGTAAAGCCTTTCCTGAGGACCACGTAAGCTTTGACCCGTTCTACCTGTTCCAGGTCGGGCACCCCGATGACGCATACTTCTTCCACCGCTTCATGGCGGTAGAGTTGCGCCTCCACCTGGGTCGGGTAGACATTCATGCCCGAGGATTTGATCATTCTTTTTTCGCGCAGTTTGAAGTAGAAGAAGCCGTCGCTGTCCATGGTGCCGATATCTCCGGTGTGCAACCATACCAGCCCGTCATCATGCTTTTTTAGCACTTTGGCCGTTTCTTCAGGCTGATTCAGGTAGCCGAGCATTACGGCCGGGCCGTGCACGCAGATTTCTCCTTCTTCACCGGGCTCTGCTTCCACGGTTGTGCCCCGCTTAACGATCTTGGCCAGCATGTTAGGGAAGGGGATACCGATACTGCCTTCCCGGTATTCGCCCAGGGGCATGGCCATGATGGCGGTGACCGCTTCGGTGAGCCCGTAGCCTTCCAACAGCTTTATATTGCCGCCCTGGCGCTGCACCACCGCTTCAAAGCGTTCTTTCACCACCCGGGGGAGAGTATCGGCGCCGCTGAAACAGGCGCGCAGGCAACTCAAATCAGCTTTATTAAAACGCTTGTTTTTGCTTAAAGCTTCAAAAAGAGTAGGGACGCCCACAATGTAATGGGGCCGTTTTTTCATCAGTGCAGCGGCCTGGTCGGCTTCGAAAAGGGGCACCAGGATGCACTTGCCTCCGCTCATGAGCACTGCATTAATGCAGACTCCCAGGCCGAATCCGTGGAAGATGGGCAGCATGGCCAGCATATCGGCGTGCTCCTTGTTCATACCGACCCAGTGGGCGCACATCAGGCCCTGGCTGACAAAATTATAATTGGAGAGCATAATACCTTTGGGCGTACCGGTGGTGCCGCCGCTGTAGAGGATGGCGGCCACATCATCAGGATCTACCTTCGCCGCGGGAACCCTGGGATGGCGGCTGTTCATGACCAGGTCTTTCCACAGCACCACCCGGTCAGAAGGTATAACAGGCGCGGTTTTGCGGCCTTTGACCAGCCAGAAGAGGGCTTTTTTACCCGGTGGAAGGTAATCTTGAATTTTGGAGACAATGACATATTCCAGGTCAGTTTTGTCAGCCGCTTTTTTAAATGTTTCGAAAAAGGCATCCAGGCACAGGGCAAACCGGCTATTACTTAGCTTCAGGTAAAACTCAATTTCGCTCTCCGTGGAAAGGGGGTGGATCATGCTGGCGACGCCGCCCAGCTTATTGACCGCGTAGAAACAGATGATTCCCGGCGGAGAAGTGGGCATGGAGATGGTGAGGCGATCGCCCTGCCTCAGCCCCAGGGCTGCCAGGGCATCGGCACAGCGGTCAATCTGTTCGGCGAAATCACGATAGGTAGCGGTGTAGCCCATAAAATCGTAGGCGATACGGTCCGGATCTTCTGCGGCGGCGGCTATCACCGCTTCATACATGCTGCAGCGCGGATAATCCACCTCAGCGGGGACGTCACCATAATACTTCAGCCATGGTTTTTTTTCATACATTAACCGCACCTCTTCCGTTAGAATTTTAATACTTGCCGAAATTAAATATTAATATAACAAATTATTTCAATAAATTAGACGATGATCCTTCATCGCCTGGTCAATTTTCTTGGTCCGGCAGTGCCTGAATGGGAAAAAATTTACCTGAACAAGGAATAAATCAAGTGATAACGAGATTTTCCCAGTATTAAAGCCTAGTGCCTTCACACACTAGGACCAAGGAGGGATCATACCGATGAACCTGAGCGGTACGATGAAGCGGGTGCGCAAAATGTTGCCTGCACGAAAGCGCGGCATGGGCACTGGTTCAAAAATTTTGCTCATGGCCGCACCGGTGGTCCTTTTTGTCGCCGGCAAAATGATAAGCTCACGTCTGCAAGGTGATGACCATTGAGCCCTCCCCAGGAAGAAGGGCTGTCCTAAAAGGGCAGCCCTTCCACCGGTGCCAGGAATTTCCATTTAATTTGGCCGGGCGGACTGGTATTGCCATTAAATGGCCAGTATGCTATTCTTTGATCCGGCATATTTATTGAATAGAGCGCCTAAAATGCTTAAAAGGATTAAGGATGAGGCTGAATGATTAATAAAAAAGCGCCGCCTTCTCTTGATCAATGGCTCGAAGAAGCCAAAGCGGATCCCGCCGCCTCCAGAGTAGGGATGTTCCTGGTTCATAACGGTGTTGTCCGGCAAACGCCCAAGGCCGCGGTTCGCCAGGGAGTTGATGATGGTTCGCTGGTAAAGGAAATGGAATTTTCCTATGACGCGGCGAAAGTGGACCAGGCCATTGCCGAAACCTATAAGATGGAGGGCATTTTTTTTGTCAAGGTGTGGCTAAATGAAGGTAAGCTCAAGGTTGGAGATAGCCTCATGTATATCCTGGTCGGCGGCGATATTAGACCTCATGTCGTCAGCGCCCTTCAGTTTCTGCTGGGCAAAATTAAAAATGAATGTGTTACGGAAAAAGAAATAACAGCATAGAACGGGGCAGTTGCTGAAGCTGCTGCCAAATCCATTGACGAGAAAACAGGCGGAAAGCCTGTTTTCTGTTTCCGGGAATTGACTGTTCTGGCCGGGACTACTTAAAACAGGTGTGGTTCTGGTATAATAAGGAGAGGAAGGGGGCCTGCTTGTTGGAGCTGACGGATAAAACTGCCGCACTAACACCGCAGACCGCGCAGATGGGCGAAGGTAAGAGCTATTATCTCTATACTTTTGGCTGCCAGATGAATGAGCACGATTCCGAGGTGATCGCCGGGATCCTGGAGAGCACCGGTTTTACCGCGGCGGCGGGGCCGGAAGAGGCCGATTTGATCGTGATTAACACCTGTGCGGTGCGTAGAAAGCCCGAAGAGAAAGTGGGGGCTTTGCTGGGTATGCTGCAGCCCCTTAAAGAGAAAAAGGAGGATCTGTTCATCGCCGTGGGCGGCTGCATGACCCAGCAGGAGGAGATCGCCGCCTATATTAAAAAGCGTTTCCGCCATGTTAACCTGGTGTTTGGGACCCATTCGCTGCCCCGCTTTCCGCAGCTTTTGGAAAAGGCCATGTCCAGCCGCAAAACCGTCGTGGACATTGAAGAATACACGGACAGCAGGGGAAATCTGCCGATAAGCCGCCAGGACAGGTTTAAAGCGTGGCTGCCGGTCATTTACGGCTGCAATAACTTTTGTTCTTATTGTATCGTTCCTTATGTGCGGGGCCGGGAGAGAAGCCGGCCGATGGAAGAAATCTTGACCGAGGCGCGCTCCCTGGCCCGGGCAGGCTACCTCGAGCTGACGCTGTTAGGCCAGAATGTCAATTCCTATGGCCAGGATCTCCCGGAGCGCTGCGATTTCGCCGACCTGCTTTGGGAGCTGAACAGGGTGGACGGGCTGCGCCGCATTCGCTTTATGACTTCACATCCCAAAGACCTTTCGCCCCGCCTGATTGAGGTGATGGCCCGGGGTGAAAAGATCTGCGAGCACTTGCACCTGCCGGTACAGTCAGGCAGCAACCGTATCTTAAAGCTGATGAACCGCCGCTATACCCGCGAGCGCTACCTGGAGCTGGTCCGTTCGCTTAAAGAGAATATTCCCGGCGTGGCCATAACCAGCGATATTATTGTGGGCTTCCCCGGTGAAACGGAAGAGGATTTTCAGGATACCCTGGACCTGGTAAAGGAAGTCCGCTTTGACAATGCCTTTACTTTTATCTATTCGCCGCGCTCCGGGACAAAAGCGGCGCAGATGGAAGACGTTGTGCCCAGGGCGCAAAAAGAGGAGCGGCTGCAGCGCCTGGCCGAAATCCAGCAGGAAATCAGCAAGGAAATTAATGCTGAACTACTGGGAAAGGTTGTTGAAGTGCTGGTAGAGGGGCGCAGCAAGAACAACCCGGAGATGTTGACCGGCCGCACCCGCGCCAATAAACTGGTTCACTTCGCCTCGACGGAAGATTTAACGGGGCGGCTGTTGCCGGTCAAGATAAGCGAGGCGCGAGCCTTTAACCTGATTGGAGAGGCGGTTTCAGGGGAGGAACCGGTTAATTTCAGCGGGTAAAACCGGGAGAGCATTATGACTTTAAAGGGATTCCGGCACCTGTGTTTCTGTGCAGCTATTCTTGGCCTGTTACTGGGCGCCCTCAGCGCAACCGGTTGCCGCGGGGGCGGACTCAAGCCTGAAGCGGCGGCGCTGCAGTTCCTGGAATACTGGCAGGCCGGAGATTTTTCGGCCATGTACGGGATGCTCACCGCCGGAGCCCAGGATCGCTACAGCCTGGAGCAGTTCAGTGAACGATATACCAGCATAGGAAGCGGCATCGGCCTGCAATCTCTTTCCTTTTCCGTGGGGGAGGTGCTGGAGCAAACCGGCGACCGGGCACGCGTCGCTTTTACCGTTTCCATGGATACCGCTACTGTGGGCCCCGTGCCCGTGACCAATGTGATTAATCTTACCCGGGAAAGCCGCTATGCGCCGTGGCTGGTAGACTGGGGGCCGGAGCTTATCTTTCCGGAATTAAGGGACAACCGGCGGTTGGAGTTGACGCGGCAGTTTCCGGAAAGAGGCTCCATTTATGACCGCTACGGCCGGCCCCTGGCTCAAGCAAGGATATACAAGGAGGTAGGAGCGGTTCCAGGCCGCAACCCCGATGAAGAGGCCATGCTGCGCGCACTGGCGGAGCTGCTGGGCAGCACACCGGAGGCGCTGCGCCGCAAAATGGAGCAGCCCTGGGTCAGAGAGGGGCTATATGTACCGCTCGCCGTTTTAACGCCGGAGCAGGAGCACCTGCTGCCGCAGCTACAAAGCATAGCGGGGGTGGCCGTGCGGGAGGTGGAGCGCCGCTTTTATCCGGCCGGAGAAAGCCTGGGTCATTTAATTGGCTACCTGGGCGAGATTACTGCCGAAGAGCTGGCCGAAAGAGTAGGGCTCGGTTTTTTGGCTGGAGACCTGGTCGGCCGGGCGGGGTTGGAAAGGGCCCTGGAACCGGTTCTGGCTGGAAACAGCGGTTTTTCCCTCCGGGTAGTTGAAGAAAACGGAGCACCCGCGGCGTTAATCGCCAGGCGGGAGGCGAGCCCCGGTGTGGATGTTACGCTGACCATAGACCTGGATTTGCAGGAGGCAGCCATATCAGCCCTGGGCGAAAAAGCAGGTGCCGTGGTAGCCCTGGACCCGCAAAACGGCGATGTACTGGTCCTGGCCTCTACCCCCGGCTTTGATGCCAACTGGTTTATAACCGGAGAGATTGACCGGCTCTGGCCGGAATTAGAGTCCGATGCCCTGGCCCCTTTTTTAAACCGGGCCCTGGAGGGGCTTTATCCGCCGGGTTCAATTTTTAAACCGTACACTGCAGCGGTGGCGCTCGGAGTAAAAAGCCTTGATCCGGAGAGCATCATAGTTATCGAAGGGGATAGCTGGCAGCCTTCTCCGGCCTGGGGCGGCTACCGGGTGCAGCGGGTTAATCCGGTGACCCGCTTGAATCTGGCGGAAGCGATGAAATATTCAGATAATATTTATTTCGCCCGGGCCGGCCTTGCCGTCGGTGCGGCAGCTTTCGAAGCCTACGGCGAGCGCTTCGGTTTCGGCGAAAAGATTCCTTTTCTGCTCCCGGTGGCGATTTCGAGTCTTTCCCAGGGCGGCATACATACGGATATACAACTGGCAGACAGCAGTTACGGGCAGGGCGAAGTGCTGGTGACACCCTTGCAGGCAGCGTTGCTCTATTGCGCCTTTGCCACGGGGGGTAAAATACCCCTGCCCCGCCTTCTGCTGGCCCCCGCGCAGGAGGCGGGTATATGGAAAGAAGCCCTGGAGGCAGAGAACGCGGCCACGATCCACCGGGCCCTGGTCCATGCTGTCCATGGCGAGGGCGCTCCGGCCGCCGGGGGGGCGGTGGAAGGTTTTACTGTAGCCGGCAAAAGCGGCACGGCACAGCTTCACGGCAGCGACAGTGAAGGGAATATCTGCTGGTATGTAACCTACGGCCCCGCAGAAAGCCCGCAAATCGTCGTGGCGGCGGTAGTGGAAGGAGGGCGCTGGGCCACGGAAGAAGCGCTACCCGTAGCCCGTGCCGTTTTGGAGGCGTACCTGCTGGCCGGCAAGTAGGAGCACATTTACCCCTTCCACCCGGAGCAGGCCCACCCGGGCACCGGACTTTAGATTTCTTTATTCTCTATTCAGCCGGCAAGGATGTGGTAAGAATTGAGTAAATTATCCCCGATGATGGAGCAATACCTGGCCATCAAAGCGCAGCATCCCGATAAAATTCTTTTTTTCCAGGTTGGCGATTTTTACGAAGTTTTTTTTGAAGACGCGCCCCTGGCCGCCAGGGAGATGGAAATCGCCCTGACTACCCGGGACGGGAATAAAGAAAATCCCATTCCCCTGGCGGGTATCCCGGTGCACGCCTGCGATACATATATAAACAAGCTTTTAGCCAAAGGCTACAAGGTGGCTATCTGCGACCAGGTGGAAGATCCCGCCCAGGCCCGGGGGCTGGTTAAGAGGGCGGTAACGCGGATCCTCACGCCGGGCACGGTGACTGATCCGGAGATGCTGGAAGAAGGCAAGAATAATTACCTGGTCGCCCTGGAGCAGCGCGGAGACGGCTATTTTGGACTGGCGGCGGTGGATGTTTCCACGGGGGATTTTCGCATTACCGAGGTGCAGGGAGAAGGAGCCTGGGAAAAGACAGCCGATGAGTTACGGCGCCTGCAGCCGGCGGAATGCGTCTGCAGCAATCCTGAGCTGGAAGATGCCTTGCGGCCTTTCTTGGGACGGCGCAGCCGCGGGGTGGTTAACCTGGCCGCCCCCCTGGAGGACTCCGGCAGCGTCAAAGCGATCCTCACCGCCCAATGGGGTGAAAAAACCTGGGACGAGTTAAGGCTGGATCGCTATCCCCTGGCCGCCGCAGCGGGAGCGGTGGCGCTGCAGTACCTGTTAAAATTGCAGTACCCGGCAGAAAGCCTGCACTTCCATAACCTGGAGCTCTATTTCCCCGCATCGCACATGGTCATTGACAGCATCACCAGCCGTAATCTCGAGCTGACGCAAACCCTGCGTGACGCCGAAAAGCAGGGCAGCCTGCTGGGCCTGCTGGATCGCTGCCGCACCGGCATGGGGCGGCGCCTGCTGCGCCGCTGGATCGAAGAGCCGCTGCTGGATGCCGCCGCCATAGAGGCCCGGCTGGAGGCGGTGGAAGAGCTGCTGCGCAAACCCCTGGCGCGCCGGAAGCTCAGGGAAGCCCTGCAGAAGATGCTGGACCTGGAGCGCTTTTTAAGCCGCCTCTGTTTTCAGCGGGTCAACGCCCGGGACCTGGTGTCGCTAAAAAACAGCCTCCTGTTGCTGCAGCCCCTTCAAGAAACGCTGGCGGACTTTAAGGCGGAGCTTCTGGTCCAGGACCGGAGTTTTCCTTCTTATAGCGAGCTGATCGCCCAAATTCAAAACGCCCTGCTGGAAGAGCCTTCCCTGTCGCTGCGCGAGGGCGGTCTAATCCGGGAGGGCTATCACCCGGAGGTAGACCGGCTTAAAAAGCTGTCCCAGGACGGGCGGAGCTGGCTGCTGGAGCTGGAGAAGCGCGAGCGCGAGCGCACCGGCATCAAATCGCTGCGTGTTGGTTATAATCGCAATTTTGGCTACTATATTGAAGTCACCCGCGCCAACCTGGGCCAGGTGCCGCCGGATTATTTCCGCCGCCAGACCCTGGTTAACGCCGAGCGGTTTGTTACCGAAGAGCTGAAAGAGATGGAAGAGCAGATTACCGGGGCACGGGACCGGCTGGTTCAGCTTGAATACGAACTGTTTGAAGAACTGCGCCAGACCGTGGAATCTTATACGGCTTCCCTGCAGGAAACGGCGCACCGGCTGGCGCGGCTCGATTGCCTGCAGAGCCTGGCTGAAACGGCGGAGCGGCAGCGCTACTGCCGCCCCCGCCTGAACCCTGCCGGCGGGCCGCTGCGGGTCAAGAAAGGGCGGCACCCGGTAGTGGAGCAGCTCACGCAGGAGCGTTTTGTGCCCAATGATATAACCATGGATGAAAGCGGGCATATCCTGGTGATTACCGGCCCGAACATGGCCGGAAAGAGCACCTACATCCGCAGCGCCGCCCTGATTTGCATCATGGCGCAACTGGGAAGCTTTGTTCCGGCAGAGTCGGCGGAGCTGCCGCTCCTGGATCGCGTATTTGCCCGGGTGGGCGCCAGTGACGATCTCAGCCGCGGCTTAAGCACTTTCATGGTTGAGATGCAGGAGACCGCTTTGATCTTGAGAGAAGCCACGCCGCGCAGCCTGCTGGTTCTGGATGAAATCGGGCGGGGCACCAGCACTTATGACGGTATGAGCATCGCCCGCGGCGTGCTGGAATACATTAGCCGGAAAGTGCGGGCGAAAACGCTTTTCTCCACCCATTACCACGAGTTGACCAACCTGGAAGGAGAACTGCCGGGCCTGAAAAATTACACCATGGCGGTTAAAGAGAAGGGCAGGGAGGTTGTATTCCTGCGCCAGGTGGTGCGGGGCCGCTCCGATAAAAGTTACGGCATTAACGTGGCCCGGCTGGCCGGCATTCCCCTGGAAGTGATCATGCGGGCCGAAACCATCCTGGCGGAACTGGAAAGTGCCGCCGCCACAGCGCGGGAGCAGCAGCTAAGCCTGCTGCCGCTGGTATCCTCTCCTCCGGCGGACCAGGCGTGGCAGCAGGAGCTGCTGGAAGAGATCAAAGCGCTGGACTTAAATCGCATTACTCCCCTGGAAGCGCTGCAGTATCTGTTTAAACTGCAGCAGCGGCTTTTCGAGGAAGAGCAGCAAAACGGCGACGGAGGAGGGGCTGCCGGATGACCATAAAAGTGCTGGACCAGCAAACCGCCGAACAGATTGCCGCGGGAGAGGTAATCGAAAATCCCGCCTCCGTGGTTAAAGAGCTGGTTGAGAATGCCCTGGATGCCGGGGCCAAGTTAATTGAAATAGCGATACAGGAAGGCGGAAGAAAATCGATTACGGTAACGGATGACGGCTGCGGCATTCCGGCGGCGGAGCTGCCCCTGGCTTTCATGCGTTTCGCCACCAGCAAACTGGAAACGCTGAGCGACCTGCAGAGTATAGAAAGCCTGGGCTTTCGCGGCGAAGCGCTGCCCAGTATCGCCGCCGTAGCCCGCGTTAACCTGACCACCCGCCCTGGCGAGACCGCGGCGGCAGCACGCATCAGCGTGGCCGGCGGAAAGGTTTTAGCCCTGGAAGAAGTGGGCGCACCGGCCGGAACTAGAGTGGAAGTGCTTGATCTTTTTTATAACACCCCGGGACGTTTAAAATTCCTGCGCGCCGCACCAGTGGAGTCGGCCCGGGTAACCGCGCTGGTCACGGAAATGGCCCTGGCTCACCCGCAGGTAGCCTTTGTTTTGTCCAGTGAAAAGAAGACGGTTTTGCAAACCAGCGGTGACGGTGAACTGCTGCATGTCATCGGCGCCCTTTACGGCGCTGACAGCGCCGCGGCCATGCTGCCGCTCAAAGATGTAAGCACGCAGCCGTGGCTCTCGGTGAGCGGCTATATCTCCGCGCCGCATTTAAACCGCGCTTCGCGCCGCCAGATTACGCTCATTGTCAACGGCCGCATTATTCGCAGCAGTGCCCTTGTCAGCGCCCTGGAGCGTGGTTACGGCACCTTTTTACCTGGCCGCCGCCACCCCGTGGCGGTGCTGCACCTGCAGGTGCAGCCGGCCTTCCTCGATGTGAATGTGCATCCGTCCAAGACAGAAGTTCGCTTTCAGCAGACGGAAGCGGTCAAAGAGCTGGTTTACCAGGCGGTGAAGGCGACCCTGCAGCGCCCGGCGCCATCGCCGCGGCTGCGCCTGCGGGACAGCGACGCCAAAGAGAGCCAGCCCGCCCTGTGGAGGGAAGGGGTGCGGCGCTATCTTCTGGAAGAAATAAGCGCCCCCGCTGTGCCCGGGGCTTTGGCGGGGCCCACTCACGGGGAAACTGCGGCAGCCGCGGCGCGTACCCTGGTGCCGCCGGACCCCGTTGCCCGGGAGCAGGGCCCTTCGCAGGCCCAGGGCGATTGCCGCCTGATCGGGCAGTTTTTGCACAGCTACCTGCTGGTCCAAAAGGGTGACCAACTGCTGATTATTGACCAGCACGCCGCCCATGAACGGGTCATCTATGAAGCTCTCTCCCGGCAGCCCGAAGGAGCGAACCGGGGAGTGCAATTGAGCCTGCCGCTGACGGTAGAGGTGCCGCCATCCTGGCAGGAGAGGATGGCCGAATTGTTGCCGCTGTTAAATGAAAACGGTTTTAAAATGGAACCATTTGGTGATAATAGTTATATTATCCGGGCATACCCGTTTGAAGCCCGCGGTGGGTATACAGCCGTGGACTTTTATGCCCTGCTGGAAGAGATGGTGCAGGCAGAGCGGGCCCCCGCAGAAGGGCTGCGCGAGCAGGTCCGCAAAACAGTGGCCTGCCACCGGGCGATTAAAGCGCACCAGCCCCTGTCGCGCCAGGAAATGGAGCAACTGCTTGAAGACTGGGAAAAGATAGGGGCAGCGCCATACTGCCCGCACGGGCGCCCTGCAGTAATTACTATAAGCCGGGAGGAGTTGGATCGAGGGTTTAAACGCAAAGGAGGCGGCGCCAATGGCCGATCATAAAAACGATAAGCCGCCCTTGCTGGCCCTGGTGGGGCCCACTGCCGTGGGGAAGAGCGAGCTGGCCATGCAGATCGCCCCCAGGCTTAAAGCGGAAATAATTTGCGCCGATTCCGCCCAGGTCTACCGCCGCCTTGATATCGGCACGGCCAAGCCGACGGAGCAGGAGCGGGCCGCAGTGCCGCATCATCTATGCGACCTGGTGGATCCTGATTGTGATTTCAGCGTGGCCGCGTACCAGCGCGCCGCGGCGGCGGCCATTGAAGAAGTGCTGCGGCGCGGCCGCCTGCCCTTGCTGGTCGGCGGAACCGGTTTATATGTTAAAGCGCTCACCGAAGCTTATGCCTTCGGGTCAAAGGGTAAAAACGAAGCGGTGCGCGCCCGCCTGAACCGGGAAGCCAGCGAGTTAGGCCTGCCGGCCCTTTACCGGCGCCTTGAGCAAGTAGACCCGGCGGCAGCGCTGAAGATACATCCCAACGACCAGCGCCGTATTGTCCGGGCCCTGGAATTTTTTGAGCTGGAGGGCCGCCCCATTTCGGAGCAAGTTGAGCAGACGGGGCGGCGCGAGCATCCTTACAACCTGCTAATGTTTGGCCTGAGCATGCCCCGGCAGCAGCTTTACCGCAGGATCGAACTCCGGGTAGAGAAAATGATCGCCCAGGGCTTTCTGGAAGAGGTAAAAGCGCTGCTTAAAGAGGGGTTCGCCCCGGATTGCCCCGGGTTTAAGATTCTAGGTTACCGCGAGCTGGTGGCCTATTTGCAGGGCTTGCGGGGTTGGGAGGAGACGATCGAAGAAATTAAGAAACAAACCCGCCACCTGGCCAAAAGGCAGTTTACCTGGTTTAAGCGCGATCCGCGGATTATCTGGCTGGAAGTGGGGGAAGGAAAAGGGCTGGCGGAAGCGGGCGAAATAATTTACAGGCAAGTGAAGGAAAAAATACCATTACAAGCGAATAGTATAACTTAAGTTAAGATTGGAGGGTGCCTTGCCGATGAAAGCGACGATAAATTTGCAGGACACTTTTCTCAACCAGGCCCGTAAAGAAAATATGCTCACCACCGTGTTCCTGGTGAACGGATACCAGATCAAAGGCGTTATCCGCAGTTTTGACAACTTCACTGTCCTGCTGGAGGTAGACGGCAAACAGCAACTGGTTTACAAGCATGCTGTTTCCACCATAATTCCCATGCGGAACATCAACCTGCAAACCGCTGAAGAAATAGAAGAGTAGGGCTTATAACATAACCGGACGTAAAAAAGGCACTTTTTTATGAAAGTGTCTTTTTGTCTGCTTTAACCACCCTGACATGATCCGCGGGGCGCCGGAGCAGCCGGACCGGTAGCATATCATTCGCGCCAGCAGGATGAAGGCGAGCACGACTTCGCTTTGGCGCGTATAATATAATACCGGCCCTCCGGCTAAAAGAACGGTTGGAAAGGAGCGCTCAAACCGTTGACGGTAATACATTTGTTCCCGCCCGCGGACCATATTCGTAAAAAAATAGAGCGGGGCGAGCTGGGCACGCTGGCAGCCCTGGAGATGCTCGCCGGAGAAAAAGAAAACAGCAGGGAGACGGGGGAAGGCAGGACAGAATATTCCGCCACTGCAGCGCTATGGCAGTTAAACCTTCTGGTCGGGCTGCATGAGGTTAAGCGGGTGGTAGATGAAATTAAGGCATACATAGAAATTCAAGAAAAAAGAGCATTACATAATCTGAAAAGCAACCCCATGGCCCTGCATATGATTTTTAAGGGAAATCCGGGCACAGGCAAGTCTACCGTGGCCAGGCTGTTGGGCAAGCTTTTGTCTAGCCTTGGCGCACTGAGCAAAGGACACCTGGTGGAGGTAGAACGGGCCGACCTGGTTGGTGAATATATCGGCCATACCGCCCAAAAAACCAGGGCGCAGTTGCAAAAGGCCATGGGAGGCATCCTCTTCATTGACGAAGCTTATTCCCTGGGCCGGGGCGGGAATAAGGATTTTGGCAAAGAAGCCATCGATGTGCTGGTCAAAGGCATGGAAGATTACCGCCATGACTTTGTCCTGATACTGGCGGGCTATCCGCAAGAAATGGATTATTTTATACGCATCAACCCGGGCTTGAGTTCCCGCTTTCCGATTCAGCTTACTTTCCCCGACTACAGTATTAAAGAGCTGCTGGACATTGCCGTATTGATGGCTACAGAGAGGCATTACCGTTTTTCTCCCGAGGCCAAAAACGCCCTGCGCGCCTACCTGGTCAAAGAGCAGCAGCGCAACCCCCATAATTTCAGCAATGCTCGCCTGGTGAGGAATATCCTGGAAAAATCTCTGCGCCGCCAGGCGCTGCGTTTAAGTAACTTGAGAGTCCCCACGCGGGAGGATTTAATTACGATCCAGGCGGCAGACCTGGGGGTGGAAGAAGGATGAATCTCAAGCTGGCGGTGGTGGGGGCCCCCCAGGCGGGTAAAACGCTTTTTTGTATCAACTTCGCCGAGTTTCTCGGAGCCAAAAACCTTTGCTATACGGAAGAAGGCCCCCTTGGGCGCGGCAAAGGGGTAGTGGCCCCCCCGCAAGCCCGGCGGCTTATGGTCCACCTCGGGACGCGCAGCAACGGGGTTATGCGCTCCTTTTCGGTGAACCTGCTTGGAGATCGCCTCCGCCGCATCGTTTTATTTGATACGGTTTCTTTAAAAGAGAAGAACCCTTTACCACGCAGTGAGCGCAAAAAGCTGCTATCCACACTGAAGGCCCTTATGGAAGCGGATGCTGTGCTTTATCTCATTGATCTTGCGTGCACTGATCCCGCAGTGCATAATTTCACCCTGGAAGCCGGGCAGCACCTGGTAAATTACTGCCTCAGCCGCAATAAAATGTTCGTGGCCCTGGGGTCAAAGTGCGATCTGCTTCCGGTAAAAGGAAGCCTGGCCGTAGACTCAATCTTTCCCGGTGGTAAATTAATACCGGTATCTTCGTTTACCCGGCATGGTTTTCAACAGTTGCGGGAGCAGTTCACTGCTCCAGAATTAAGACCGGCGGAAAGCCGGGGTGCCAATTTCCATTTTTAATCAGATTAAATAACTTTATGGTTTATTATGCAGTTGACGCCATCAATGGACTATTGCTATAATTGCTTTTAGTACAAGCATGCCCTGGTTATCCTATATTCCTATCCTCGCTTTGCTGGCCCCCACAGCACTAAGGACGGTGGCCGAACAATTACGCTTCCGCAAAGCCATAGATCAATCATGATCCTGAACGCTGTGGCAGCTTACGTTACCTTATGCCGCCCGGTTTTTGCGTGTACTACTATAATGAAGGGAGGTTTAGCAACTGTAAAAAGTGGTGTTATGCGGCATGAGTGGCAACAGTAAATCAAATTTGAAAGGAGAACATCTCTATGTCAAACGGTGGTGTCAAAGATAGTGCCTCTACCCCGGTAACAGGCCCCATCCGGACTGATGATCCGCTCCCTGCGCCTCAACTCTTAGTTCTCGGGCTGCAGCATGCCTTTACTATGTTTGGCGCAACTGTGCTGGTGCCCATATTAACCGGTTTCAGCGTGAGCGTGGCTTTATTTGCCGCCGGCATTGCAACCCTATGGTTCCACCTGGTTACCAGGGGGAAGGTGCCGGTATTCCTGGGTTCCTCCTTTGCCTTTATCGCCCCGGTGGCCCTGGTAGTCAGTGAACAGGGCATACCGGCAGCACAGGGCGGTATAATTGTTGCCGGCTTGATTTACTGTATCATGGCTTTATTGGTAAAACTGCTGGGCCGGGAGTTTATGCAGAAGATTCTACCGCCGGTGGTAACGGGGCCGGTGATCATGGTGATCGGGCTTAATTTGGCCCCGGTGGCTATCGGAGACGCCAGTGAAAATTGGGTTATTGCCCTGATCGTGCTGGCCACTGCAATTATTGTCAACATATTTGTCAAAGGCTTTTTCCGCCTGATTCCGGTCATCATCTCCCTGGCTGCAGGTTATATCGTCTCTTTGTTTTTTGGCATCGTGGATGTGACTCCAATCCAGCAGGCCAGCTGGTTTGCCATTCCGGATTTTACCTGGCCGGTGTTTAATGCCGCTGCCATCGGCCTGATTGCCCCGGTGGCCATTGCCACCATGGTGGAGCATGTGGGCGACGTGCTGGCGGTAGGCGCAACCGTGGAGCAGGATTTTGTCAAGGATCCGGGACTGCCCCGGACCCTTATCGGGGATGGCCTGGGCACGGCACTGGCCGGCTTAATCGGCGGCCCGGCCAACACCACCTATTCGGAAAATACCGGTGTGCTGGCCCTGACCAGGGTCTGGAAGCCCGCAGTTATGCGAGTAGCTGCGGTTGTGGCCATTTTACTGGCCATGGTTCAGAAGCTGGCGGGCTTTATCCAGAGCATCCCGGGGCCGGTCATCGGAGGCATCTCCATAGTTTTGTTCGGGATGATCGCCAGCGTGGGTGTGAGGACCGTGGTGGAAAACGGTGTTGACTTCAAGAAAAACAGGAACCTGCTTGTCGCCAGCGTTATTCTTATCGTCGGAATCGGCGGTGCCATGATTAAGATCTATGGCAACCTTCAATTTGGCGGAGTGGGACTGGCGGCGATTATCGGGATTATCCTGAATCTGATCCTGCCACAGAATGAATAAATGTGATGCAACTAAAAAGTGGGGAGAAAACTCTCCCCTTTTTTTGATCCTGCCGGTTATTTTTCGGCAGTGCCTGGCACTCCAGATTAAAGTAAGGTCTCCCCGGGGTGCAAAACATCATTAGGGCCGGCGAAGAGGGTGGAGCATGAAAGTATGTCTGGTTTGCGGAAACGAGATTGAAGAATCCGCCTGGCAGTGCTGTTTTTGCGGATCCCAACAGCAGTCTTTAAGAGGGGGCGGGAGAGGGGCACGAGAGCGAGTGCGTACCGTAAACGTGAAAACAGGCTTACCTCCCGTAGAAGAAGCTCTGCTGCGCCTGGAGGCAGCCCTTAACTCGGCCAGGCAGGAAGGTATCCGGGTCGTGCGTGTAATTCATGGCTGGGGCTCCGGCGGCAGCGAAGGGAAGCTGCGGGAAGCCTGCCGGGCTTACCTGAGCCGTAAAAAAACAGAGGGACGGATCAGTATGCTGTTCAGGGGCGAAGAATACAGCCGGGCGAATACGGGGGTAAAAGAGTTGCTGGACCGCTACGGGGATTTGCGCAAGGGCGAAAAAACAGACAGCGGCAACCCGGGGATTACTATTGTCGTCCTCTAGACTGGCTTTTTTTAGGCAGCAGCCGCTGCGGCAGGGCAGCAAAAGGCCTGATCTGGAATATACTGCTAGTAAAAAATGAACGTCACGTAGAAAGGGTGTGGCGGTTTTGGCCGGCAAGAGAAATCAGCGACGCGCGCAGCTAGTGCTGCTGTTATTGTGCCTGGTGGCGCTGGCGGTGCTGCTATCCGGAAGATGGCCTGGGTTAGAAGAATGGGTGTACCGCCTGGAGCATATTTTCGGCGGCAGTACTGTCTTACCCGAAGGAGTGCTGGAGATCCACTTTATTGATGTGGGCCAGGGCGATGCCGTATTTATTGTCACCGCCTCGCAAAAAATCCTGGTAGACGGCGGGGAGCGGGGCGATACCGTGCTCAACTATTTACGGCAGAAGGGAGTAAAAAAACTGGACCTGGTGGTGGGAACCCACCCGCATAGCGACCACCTGGGCGGCCTGGTTAACGTTCTCCAGGAAATACCGGTGAGCGAGGTTATGGATCCCGGCGTTGTACATACTTCAAAGCTTTTCGAAGAATACCTGGCTATTATTGATGAAAAAGGAATCAGGTTTACCGTGGCCAGGGCCGGGGTCGCCCGCAATTATGAGGACGGGCTCATTTTGCAGGTGCTGCACCCGGAGGAACCCCTCTTGTCCTCCCTGAATGATACTTCTATCGTTTTGAAAGTCACCTTCGGGCAGGTGAGCTTTCTTTTAACCGGCGACGCGGAAGAGGCTGCGGAAAAAGAGTTGCTCGATCGCGGCTACAATCTCAGGAGCACTGTGCTCAAGGTGGCGCACCACGGCAGTGCTACCGCCACTTCCCCCTCTTTTATCCGCGCCGTACGCCCGGAGGTTGCCGTGATCATGGTGGGAGAAAACAATAGCTACGGCCACCCTGAAGCGGAAGTTTTAGAGCTGTTGCAATCTCATGGCGTTGAAATTTACCGGACCGACCGGCACGGGACTATAATTGTCACCACTAACGGGGAGACCGTGGAAACAGTAACGCAGAAGGAGGAGAAGGCGTCCTGATGGAAGCGGTAGTGGATCGCCTGGAAAGCGGGTATGCCGTGCTGCTGGTGGGGGACAAAGAGATCCGCGTGGATATTCCCCTGGAGCTCCTTCCTGAAGGAGTGCAGGAAGGGGACTGGTTTAAGCTTTCTCTGGAGCCGGATCCTGCCCTGACTGCGGAGCGCAGGGGGAAAATACAAAACTTGCTGGACAGGCTCAAAGGGCGGGATAGTTTTTAGCGAGGATTCCTGCCGTTTCAACTTCCGGAGTGAAAAGAAATCCTGGCTGTAGATACAGGAAGTAAGGGAAGGGGAGCGAAGGGGACAAGGATCCACCACTGGCCCATAAACTTGCTGCTTGATTAAGCCAATTAAAAAATAAATAGTGGATATGATTTTTATGATGAATATAGTAAAATAATGTCGAATATTAATGTCTAATCATAAAAGAAAGGGGCAGTATGGTGGAAAACAAGTTAAAGAAGAAGTACGGCTTACTAACAGCTATCGCTATGGTGGTAGGCATCGTGATTGGCAGCGGTGTCTTTTTTAAAGCGGAAGCTGTATTGAAAGCCACCGGCGGCAATATGCCGCTAGGTATTGCCGCGTGGGGGATCGTTGGACTGATTATGCTCGTATGCTCCTATACCTTTGCCATCATGGCCACAAAATACGAGAAAGTTAATGGTATAGTGGACTACGCCGAGGCGGCAGTGGGCAACCAGTATGGCTACTATGTGGGATGGTTTATGGCGGTTATATACAGCCCAACACTTACGGCCGTATTGGCCTGGGTTTCCGCCCGCTTTACCTGTGTCCTACTCGGCTGGGATATCACCGGCGGTTCATGTATGACCATAGCCTGTTTTTACCTGGTAGCCAGCTATGCCATGAACGCCTTATCCCCGATCATTGCCGGAAAATTTCAGGTTTCCACAACGATTATTAAATTGATTCCGTTAATGCTTATGGCGGTAGTGGGAACCATAGTCGGCCTGGTAAACGGGATGACAGTAGCCAACTTTTCGCGTGTAGTTGATAGCAGCGTCGGTATCGGAGGCGGCCTTTTCGCTTCGGTGGTGGCCGTAGCATTCGCCTATGAAGGCTGGATCATCGCCACCTCCATTAATGCGGAACTAAAAGATGCTAAAAAGAATTTGCCGAAAGCGCTTATTCTTGGTTCATTAATTGTCATTTTTGTTTATATTTTCTATTATATCGGTCTTGCTGGCGCCGTCACCACTGAGGCACTGATGGAAAGTGGACAAGCGGGAGCAAAGCTTGCCTTCCAGAATATTTTTGGTACGGTCGGCGGATCATTGCTTTTTGTCTTTGTTATTATCTCCTGCCTCGGTACTCTAAACGGGTTAATGGTCGGTTGCACCCGCGGCCTGTATGCCCTGGCCGTGCGTAATCGGGGCCCCCTGCCGGAAACCTTTAAGCAGGTCGATCGGGTTACCAATATGCCCACAAACTCTTCTATCTTTGGGCTGCTGCTTTGCGGCTTCTGGCTGCTCTACTTCTATGGGGCGATGTTGACAGATCCCTGGTTCGGCCCGTTTTGTTTTGATACTTCGGAACTGCCGATCATAACCCTTTATGGCGCCTATATTCCCATTTTCTTGATGCTGATGAAGAAGGAAAAGGATCTCTCTCCATTCAAGCGATTCGTTATGCCCGTGCTTTCCGTGCTCGGCTGCATTTTCATGGTGGTCGCCGCATGCCTGGCCCATGGCATGGCTGTTGTATATTACTTGATTGTCTTTGTGGTGATCATGATCATTGGGGCTTTCTTCAGTGCAACCAAAGAAAAGGGTTATGGCGCCGGCCATAAACATGTGAGTTCCTAACGGAGACAAGGATAGATCAGGCTTGATCCCGCCTGCAACTTGCAATGACTTAACTTTCGCTGTAGTATAAGTTAGAGCAGTTTAACGCGGAAGGAAGATCAAGCCCTGGATCAAGAAAAAGCAATTCTGGTCGGACTGGATCGGCCCGGCCTGGCGGAAAATTTTGAAACAGCCATGGCCGAACTGGAGCTGCTTGCGGAAACGGCCGGCGCGGAAGTTGTCGGAGTGGTGATTCAGCGCCGGCCGTTACCTGATCCGGCTTATTATATCGGGCCGGGAAAAGTACGGGAACTGGCCGAAACGGTGCGGGAGCAAAAACTTTCGCTGGTTATCTTCCTGGACGAACTGTCCCCTTCGCAGGTGCGCAACCTGGAGCAGCTTATTGAGGCCAAAATTGTGGATCGGACTGCCTTAATCCTCGATATATTTGCCCGGCGGGCCCGCTCCCGTGAAGGGAAACTGCAGGTGGAGCTGGCCCAGCTCCAGTACCTGCTGCCGCGCCTGGTAGGATTGGGCAAGCAGTTATCCCGGCTGGGCGGCGGTATCGGCACCCGGGGACCGGGGGAAACCCAGCTTGAGGTTGAGCGCCGGGTAATCCGCAAACGCATCGCCGACCTGCAGAAAGAGATCAAAGATTTGCGGCGGCACCGCGCCACGCACCGCCTGAGGCGGAGGCGCAACCGCGTGCCCGTGATCAGCCTGGTGGGTTACACCAATGCGGGCAAGTCAACGCTATTAAACAGCCTGACCGGTGCCGGGCTGTATACTGAAGACAAGCTTTTCGCCACCCTGGACCCCTCGGTGCGCCGGGCCACTCTTGCCGGCGGCAAAACAGTCCTCTTTTCGGACACGGTAGGTTTTATTCAGTTCTTGCCCCAAACCCTGGAAACAGCTTTTACCGCTACCCTGGAAGAGATCGCTTTCGCCGACCTGCTTCTCCACGTGGTTGACCTGAACCATCCTGATAATGACAACCAGATTACCGTCGTGCGCCGGCACCTTTCGCGCATCAGCGCCGACTATTACACACGGGAGTTGCTGGTATTCAATAAAATAGACCTCCTGGCGGGCCAGTTCGATGCGGGCCGGCTGCAGCTCTACTGCCCCGGCTGCAGCTTCGTTTC
>JAKPEE010000103.1 GCA_029552125.1 Bacillota bacterium
GATACAGGGATACTAAAGATTAATCATGGTACTGTAGGCTGCTGTTTAATCAAAATTTAGCTTTTATGCGCCCTATGTTATGGGTTAATTAATAACGGCACAGCTGATTTTAGCTTTAATAATCACACAGGCTGCTAGCCCTGGCGCTGCGTGAAACAGGCTTCCTGCTGGACGATATCATTATCTGGGACCGAAGACATGAATACAGCAGCCTTCGCCCCCTGGGCTACCCGTCAGTTTTCAGGGTAAACAAGGTCCACGAGTATCTGCTGATTATGCAAAAGCCGCCAGCAGCTTGCTAACCAGGGCAATGACTTTTTCGGCCATCTCCAGCGCCCGCTTTTTCATAAACAACCCTCCCGTTTTTCAGGATGTCCCTGATAAGGGAGTCTGGTTTTTTTTGCATCTCCGCAAATTCTTGCGGTGTGTAAACCAGGAGATCAACGGCAACGCTTGGGTTAAACTGCTGCATCAAATCTATTGAACGGGATAAAAAAGGCTTATCTGTATCTTGGATAACCAGCAGATCAAGGTCGCTTTTGATGCCTACTTGCCCACCGGCCAGGGAGCCGAATAAAATTACTTTTTTTACTGTCGGGTTCTTTTGCAGGGCGCCGGTGATTCTTTCCAGTTCAGCGGCTAGCTTTTTTTTACGTTCTTGGTTTCCCAGGTAGATTACGTTCATTTTTTCCCAAACCTTTCCTTGCCTTATTTACAGAAATTGTAACGTAAAGGGTGGGCATTGTAAACCAGATTATACCAGTACTAAACAGGGCAGGCTCAGGTAAAATCTTTTGTCAAATCGTACAAAAACCGGTATAATGAAAGCAATTACTGATGTTCGTATAGATTATTCAAAGATTATTTATACCGGGAGGTTGATATATTTGTCCTCACTGCCGGAGACGACTATTCAGGAAACGAATTTGAGCAAGCAAGAATCTTCCCAATTGCTGCAACAGTTGCGCACCCTGTTGGGTGATGACAATGTTTCCGCCGCTGCCGTAGATCGTCTTGCTGCCTGCCGCGATTACTGGCCCATGGGTACGCTCTGGTTTTTGGAAGGCAAGGCCCCGGCTTTGCCGGATCTGGTGGTCTGGCCCCGCAGCACAGAGGAGGTTGCCGCCGTGCTAACTCTGGCCCGCAAGCACGGTGTTCCGGTAACCCCTTACGGCGAGGGCTCGGGAGCCCTGGGAGGGGTCATCCCTTTGCGCGGCGGTATCGTTCTCGATATGAAGCGGATGAACCGGGTCAGGCATCTTGACCGGGAGAACCTTCTTGTGACCGTGGAATGCGGGCTCAACGGAGCCCTTTACGAAGAGTATCTGAACCGGCAGGGCTTTACCGGCGGCCATGTGCCCCAATCCATTCGCTGTTCTACCGTGGGCGGCTGGCTGGCCTGCCGCGCCGCGGGCCAGTTTTCCACCCGCTACGGTAAAATAGAAGATATTGTCGCTTCTCTAAAGGCGGTGCTCCCGGACGGTACAATTTTTCAGGGGCGGCCGGTGCCCCGCAGTTCCACCGGACCCCGCCTGGATCACCTCTTTCTGGGATCGGAAGGAACGCTGGGCGTAATCACTGAAGCGGTGCTGCGCATCTGGCCGCTGCCGGAGAAGCAGGCCCTCCTTTCCTATGCCTTCGCAACCCTGGAAGCGGCCCTGGAAGCGATCCGGCGGGTTATCCACAGCGGCGCCCGCCCGGCGGTGGTGCGCCTCTATGATTATGTGGAAACAAGCCATCATTTTCCGGAGACCAAAGAGGCGGAGGGGCGGTGCATGCTGGTGCTGATCAGTGAAGGCCACAGCGACATTGTCGCCGCCGAAGCAAAAATAATCGATGCTTATGCCCGGGAACACGGCGCGGTGGCCTGCGGCCCGGAGCCGGTGAAACACTGGCTGGAAAGGCGTTTTAATGTCAGCCTGGCTTCGACCCTGTTCCGCCAGGGCGCGGTGGTCGACACCATAGAGGTAAGCGCCAACTGGAGCAACGCCGCCTCCCTCTACCACGCCATGCAAGAGGCCCTGCTTAAAGTAGAGGGCACGGCGCTGGCTTCGGGCCACTGGTCCCATGTTTACCCCGACGGCGCGGCGCTCTACTTCACCTTGTGCGGTTTTCCACCCGGCGATAAGGCCGACTATTACAAACAACTCTGGGAGGCGGCCATGACCTCCTGCCTGGCCCTGGAAGGGGCCATCAGCCACCACCATGGCATCGGGCTGCACCGGGGGCTGTGGATGGATCAGGAGCACGGCCCCGGCCTGGAAGTTTTAAAGCGCATTAAAAAAGCTTTGGATCCGGACGGCATCATGAACCCCGGAAAGATGGGCCTGGAGGAGGCTTTAAGATGGCGCAAGTAAATCGAAAACAGTTACTGGATTGTGCTCTCTGCCCTAATATGTGCCGTTGCGAATGCCCCGTGGTCCAGGCCTGGGGTAAAGAAGCGGTCTCCCCTTCGGGCAAGTCCCGGCTGGCGCACCTTCTCCTGGAAGGGCGGTTGTCATGGAGTGAAGAGTTCCTGGAAGCACTATCCGCCTGTGTCGGCTGCCGCGGCTGCCAGACCCTTTGTCCCTTTCCTGAACTGGACCTGGCGGAAGAGCTGCTGGCGGCGCGACAAGAAGCTTCTCAAGCGGGCGTGTGCCTGCACCAGGTGGCGCCCTATCTGGGCAACCTTAAAAAATTCGGCAGCCCCTACGGGCAGGGCCGGGGACTGGCGCCGGCCGGGGAAAGGGGCGCCGCGGTGCTTTACTTTGCCGGCTGCACCGCCGCGGCCAACAATCCCCAATCGGTGGAGACAGCCCTGGCTCTGCTGGAAAAGGCCGGGGTTTCCTACCAAACCCTGGACGAATTTTGCTGCGGCTACCCGGCCGAAATATGGGGTGACCTGGAGCTGGCCCGCCAGCTTGCCGCGGACAACCGGGAGCGCTTTGCCGCCTCCGGCGCCAGGACCCTGGTTACCGGCTGCCCGGAATGCCGCTGGACTTTTACCCGCCGCTATGGCGCATGGGGGATAGAGCTGCCCCTGGAGGTGGTCGACAGCACGACTTTCTTTTTGGGTTTAATCAGGGAAGGGCGGCTGCAGCCGCGGCCGGTCCAGGGGATTGACACGGTCACTTACCATGATCCCTGCCTGCGGGCGCGGTTGGAGGAAGATTGGGAACGGCCGCGGGAGTTGCTCGGCCTGATACCCGGCCTGACCCTGGTTGAAGCCGCTTCGTCTAAAGAGAAGGTCCGCTGCTGCGGCGGCGGGCAGATGGCCCAGCTTACTTTCCCCGCCCTGGCCGAAACCATGGCGCGGCGCCGCCTGGCAGAGCTGCCCGCCGTATCCGCCGCGCTGACCGACTGTCCTTTTTGCCGGGAAAGCCTGCTGGTCGGCGGCGGGACGGTCATGGAGCTGACCGAACTTTTAGGGCGGGCATGTATTGAGAGGTGAGAGGTGAGAGGTTAGATGTGGGAAATCTTCTCAATCGAATGATACCTCTGGAAGATGATAACATTTCGAGAATGTGGTGAATAGATAATTCATTACAGAGGCGGGGTCATAGTTGCCGCTCGGAGTTTCAGACATTTTTTAATTGTGGCAACAAGGGCGGGTGATGGTATTCTGGAGTCTGAATTCTATCTCTGGGTCTCCTGTATCCCATATTCTGTCTTCTGTATTTTTATTTTCCGGAAGGAGTGATCGCTTGAAACCTGCTAAAATGGCCGTTATCGTCAACCCTGCTTCCGCCAACGGCACTACCGCCAGGCGCTGGCCGGAAATTGCCGCCTTGATGGAGCAGGAGGGTCTGGATTTTGCCGTCTATACAACCACCGGCCCCGGAGAGGCCACCTCACTGGCCCGCCAGGCACTGGAGCAGGGGTATGACCTGATTGTTTCCGTAGGTGGCGACGGCACCGCCAACGAGGTGGTCAACGGCTTTTTCACCCCGTCCGGACCGGTGCGGGAAGACGCCGCCATCGGTTTTATCTCCATGGGCACGGGGGGGGACCTGGTCAAAACACTGGGCATACCCAAAGAGCCGCAGGAGGCGGTCAGGCACCTGCTCCAAAGCGGGCGGCGCCCGGTGGACGTGGGCAGGGTTACCTATACCGGGCATAACGGGGCAAGAGAGACCCGCTACTTTATCAATGTCGCCGGCCTGGGGCTGGACGGAGACACGGTAGCCCGGGTCAACCGGACCAGCAAGGCCCTGGGCGGCTTTATCTCCTTTTTATGGGGAACCGTGGTCAGCCTGCTGCTCTACCGCAACCAGCCCATGGCTATAACCGTGGACGGTAAGCTTATCTATGACGGCCCGGTGACAGTAGTGGTTATCGGCAACGGGCGCTATTTTGGCGGCGGGATGCATATAGCGCCGCGGGCGGAGATGGCGGACGGCCTTTTCGATATTATTTTGTTGCACAACCTGGGAAAAATCGAGCTTCTGGCCAACCTGCCCAAAGTTTATCGCGGTGCCCACATGGATCATCCCCGGATCATGAGCCTGCGCGGCCGCAAAGTTTCCGTAGATTCCAGCGGAATGGCCTTGCTGGACCTGGACGGCGAGCAGCCCGGGCGGGCGCCGGCAGAGTTCGAACTCATACCCCAGGCGCTGCAGGTGCAGGGGTAGGTTTTGGCTCAACCATTTGTAAAAATAACAAAACGGCCGGTTTATCCGCCGTTTTGTTTATGGTACTGCCTTTTTCCGGTAATCCGGCCGGTTGCTTACGCTGGCACCGCCTCTATACCTTCTGCCTCGCTCGCGCCTTGCCGTACTTTATTTCATACCGCTATATTACGGGCACGATTAACGCGGTTTAACCGGCCTGTCAGGTGTTAACCGCACCGGCCGGGCCGGCTGTTGCGGAACGCAAAAAACACATATCTTAATCAGAAGCAGTTGTGCCGCGGGTATTACATTTTCACCGTTCCTCATATAATAGGTTAGAGAGGAGGAACAACGGTGAAAATTTTTTTGATCATCGTCAAACGCGCTTTTGCTCAGTTGCAAAGCAAGCTTAAGCAAAGATGCGTTTGTTTAAATACCATAGAACCCTGTTATCACTGGCAGGACTGCGGAAAATCCGGCAAGATGCTTTACCTGATGCCGCAGTCGGAAGAAGCCGAACAGCCGGGCATAATGGAATCATTTATTGCTTCATTAATTTCTCACTTTATCATTACTGATTTACGCGATTTACTGCTTCAGGACATATTACGCTATAATTATTTTTATTTTCGCAAAGAAGAGCGCGATGAAATCTTGCTGAAGGCCAGGCGCGGCCTGGAAAAGGAGCCGGCCAGCCATCGCCAGGATACCTTCAAGGAGGTTATTGAACGAAAATTAAAAGAATACCTGCTTGATAACCGGCACCTTAATATTGAAGGTTTTATCTGTTTCCGGCTGCCGGACTACCAGGCCGAATTGAAACGGCTTGTCGACGAGGCCGTGGAAAACTATCTTACTGAAAAGGAATATCGTGAATTTGTCCGCCTGCTGAAATATTTCCTGGAGATCCAGCAACCCAAGATTGACCTGGTTCACCTGGCCGTGGACGAAAAGGGGCAGTTCCAGATTACCGACCAGCATTTCCAAAAAATAGATCCCCGGGAATGGGAAGAATTCGACCTGGAGGATTTTGAAAAGGACAGCGACTACGAAGACGTTCTGGTGAGTATGCTCGTTTCGGTGGCGCCGCGGCAGATTATGCTCCATCAAAATGTCCTGCCCCGTTATCCAAAGACCGTTGACACCCTGCGCCGGATTTTTGATGACCGGCTTCTTTTTTGCAGCAATTGCGCTTACTGCCGCCAGGAGGCGATGCACCTGGTCCATACGGACAAAACCAAGGGGTAAGAAGTAATCTCCCCGTTGGGGCGCTTCCTATGAGTAAAATGTTAGCGGGGGGAGAGGATCGAAAAAACCTGCTTTAAGCAGGAAAAGAGAGACCTCGTTCCAGAAGGTATAGGTTT
>JAKPEE010000093.1 GCA_029552125.1 Bacillota bacterium
ATCCATCTTCCATAGATATAGGAATTGTAGCTCATGCTCATGGAACCACCCCTTTTCATTTATAACGTCATTTACTGAATTATATCCTGCTATGTCCGCCTATATGTTAAACGCATCCGGCTGCCAAGTTGTCTGATAACCGCGTAATTTGCCGACAACAGGCCGGCAGTTCTGAAACCTGTTTCAAAACACTTCCGTCTCAAAGCTCTTCCACGGTATGTTCACCACCGCTCCGTTGCTTATGATATCATCGACGTGGAGCAGCAGCGGGAAATCGGCAGTGGATGCCAGACCTTTTTCGATCCGCTTCTTCAGCGCGGATGCGGTGCGCTTTGCTATCACGACCGATTCCAGTGTTACTCCCTCCAGTGATTCCATCGCCTTTTCAAACGGCATTCCGCGGCCCAGCAGCGTACCCAGCCGCCGGGTGCGCCCGCCGTATATCGTTACATACAGGTCGCCGGCTCCTGGTATTATGTTGTCATCCGGGCAGCCAAAAATCTCCAGCAGCCTCCGCATCTCCCTGATGCTCTGTCCAAACAGCGCGGCCTGGGGATTGTAATGCAGTCCGCATCCCTCGCCGCATTCACGTTCCGCCATGCCGACAGCCAGCGTTACAGCCAGCGCATATGCATTCTTGAGCGCGACGGCGCACTCGATACCGTGCACATCCGTGGACAGGCTTATGTGGTAATAATCCGTCTCAAGCATGGATTTCAGCCGGCGCAGCACAGTCATATCCTTCCCGCAGAAGAAAACCGCGGAGTGGCGCCGGTCCGCCAGTTCATAGCTGGTACACGGGCCGCCGATGGCATTCAGCGACATCCTCCGGCCGGGAAGCTTGCTTTCATAGTATTCAGGGTAGCTGATAAGCCCGCCTTCCGGGGTATCCAGCATGCCCTTCGTCACAGAAAGCACAGGCAGGCTGTCAGGTATTGCCGGAAGCACCTCGCCGAGGAACCATTCGACGCCGAAACTGCTGACTCCGCATATCAGCAGATCCGCTCCCCTGACAGCGTCTTCGAATTCCTCGAACTGGAAATAACGGATACCGTCGGGGAGCTTCCGCTTCAATGTGACGTGCCACCCGTTCTTCCTGCAGTTATCAATTATCTCTCGGTCCAGCGGCGTTCCCACCAGCCTCACTTCGTGGCCGTTGTCACACGCCGGAAAACTCAGCGCCGAAGCCATCACCCCGGCGCCTGCGACAGTTATTATGCTCATATCTTATTCTCCCTGCCATTTTGTGTTTTTTATTCTTTGAATGTTCCTGACCTCTTCAGCCGTAAACCGTGTTTGCAGGTTTCTTACCCCACCCGCCGATAAATGGCCTGCACATGGAATAAAGCAACCTGCGCCCGTAGCGGACAAAAGGGCATACCTTTCTTAAAGATACGCCCCCTCGGATCCATCAAGGTTCAAAAGATCCAGCCAGGCCGTATGGAACTGCCGAAACCCGGTATAAAGCTTAATATA
>JAKPEE010000098.1 GCA_029552125.1 Bacillota bacterium
AGCTGTATAATCTTATCTGACATGGTACGTAACCTCCTTTGGTTGGTATTTTGTGTGCTAACTTAATTCTACCAAACGGTTACGTCCATGTCATTTTTATTGGACTTCTATGAATTTGCGAAAAATATTATACTTTATCTATTTGACTTACGTGTAATAAACGCTCCAGGAGGATACAGCCATGAACTTAAAGCTCAAAGCCCGGCTAGTTATGCTGATCTTTCTCATTTTAGCCTTTTTTTCGCTGGTGGCAGCACGCTGCAGCAGCCCGGCTGACACCCCGGCGGAGGTGGAACCCGGTGAAGTCTCTGAACCGGTCCCTGACCCCGCGGAAGAAGCCCGGAAGCTTCAAGAAGAATGGAACAGGCGCAATGAGGAGCTGAAAGAAGAACTGGGCCAGTTTTATGTACCGCTATATCCCCTGGAAAAGCCGGAAAACCCCCGCGTTAAAGTAAAAGCGCTTTACCTGACCGGCCATACCGTTGCTCATCCCCGTTATGCCGAAATTTTAGAAATGATTGAAAATAGTGAGCTTAACGCAGTAGTAATTGATATCAAAGACGATCACGGCAGGATGACCTATCACAGCGACATTGAAATTGTCAATGAAATTGACGCCTATTATAAACCGGTTCCGATTGGCGATATCCGGGCCACCCTGGCAGATTTGCGTGCCCGCGGTATCTATACCATCGCCCGCATCGTGGTCTTCAAGGATCCTTACCTGGCCAGGCAGAAAACGGAGTGGGCCATCCACCGCAAGGAAGGGGGCCTGTGGACTGAAAAGGGAGTGGCCTGGATTAATCCCTATATGGAAGAAGTATGGGATTACAATATTGCCATTGCCAAGGAAGCGGCGCTTCTCGGTTTTAATGAAATCCAGTTTGACTATATCCGTTTCCCGGAAAACGCCGCCCGCGTCGACCGAGAGGCCACTTATTATAACCAGAACGGCCGCAGCAAAGATGAAGCCATCGCCGGCTTTCTCAAAAAAGCCCGCCAGGAGCTGGCCGATTACAATGTTTACATTGCCTACGATGTTTTCGGAGTCATCGCCACGTCATGGGGCGACCACGATAATATCGGCCAGATCTGGGAAACCTTCACCCGTGAGGCGGATTATATCTGTCCCATGATTTATCCCAGCCATTACGGGAAAGGTTATTTCGGCTTCGCCGTGCCTGACGCCAACCCCGGCGGAACCATCACCCGGGCCCTGACAGACGCCCTCAAGCGGAATGCCGCCGTGAAAAACCCCGCCATCATCCGCCCCTGGCTGCAATCTTTTACCGCCACCTGGATCGAAGGGCATATCCCTTACGGACCGGCGGAAGTGCGCCGGCAGATTGACGCCGCCCTGGCCCTGGGTATTGATGAATTTATGATCTGGAACCCGGACAATGTTTACCAGGCCGGATCTTTCCTCACTGACGCCGAAGCGGAGCAGCGGGCTGAAGCGGTCCGGCGGGAGCGCGAGAGTAAAGGGCACGATTTTTTAGGCCGGAGTGCCCGGGAGGCAGTGGAGGCTTACCTGGAAGCAATCAAGAATAAAGACTGGCGGGAAGCCTATGCCCTGCAAAGCGGCGGCTTTACCGTGGACGGCAACCGGTACCGCGACTGGCTCAACGGCGCCAGCGGCCGCCTGGCGGCATGGACGGTACGGCCCGGCGGGCAAAACGGTGATACCGCAACCATGGAGCTGGAGTTAACCGTAACCCTGGGCGGCGAAGAGATTACCCTGGAGGGAGAAAAGTGGACAGCCAGGCAAGAAAACAATGTCTGGAGAATTGAACCTTCAGCCCGGTTCCTGGAGCTGTTAGAAGGCTCTCAAGGAGGAGGAGGAGGAGGAGAAGAAGAAAAGTGAAGCGTGGCAGGAGTTGACTGGAGATAAAAAGAATAAAATGCCGGGGCCGCCCCCGGCATTTTATTTTCCCGCTGTGCCGGACCCGGGCTGGGCAATAAAATTATCCGGCAGCGGCAGGTGTTACAGGATATGACCTGGTTTGCAGCACTGGCTCTTTCCCTGCTGATCATCATTATTGGCGTTTACCGGAAGCTGAACATGGGGCTGGTTATGTTAGCCGCGGCCCTGGCCTTGCTGGCCTCTTCAGGCGACGCCTGGCCAACCTTGCTCCGGACCGTCCAAAGCACCCTAACGGACCGGAGTGCCCGGGTCTTGCTTATCTGCGTTTTGCTTATAGGCGTGCTGGGCAACTTGCTTAAGCAAACCGGCGCCCTGCAAAGCATGATTTACCACCTGGAACGCCTGGTGGGAGACCTGCGCCTGCTGACGGCAGCCCTGCCGGCGCTAATCGGCATCCTCACCGTGCCCGGAGGAGCTATTTTTTCTGCGCCCCTGGTTGAGCAGGCCGGCGGCAAGGCCGGACTGGACGCCGTCCGCCAGGCGGCGGCCAATCTGTGGTTCCGCCACGCCCTTTATTTTGCCTATCCCCTGTTTCCCAGCGTCATTATAGCCTCGGAGCTCTCCGGGTTAGGGGCCCTTACCTTTCTGCGCTACAATCTTTTCCCCACCACCGTAGCCCTGGCGGCAGCCTATGGGCTCATCTTCCATGGCGTTTCCGGAAAAACCGGGAATACTGCCTTTGAGAATACCGCCTTAACGATTAACAGCACGGCGGAGCGCACGTCTAGCCGCGACCTGGCAGGCTTTTTGATCAGTGTAGCCCCCTTGCTGCTGGTCCTGCTTCTGGTGCTGCTTTTCAATTTAAGCTTTCCCCTGGCCCTGGCTGCGGGCTGCATCCTGGCCCTGGCCGGCGGAATTCCATTGACCAGGGGATTTGCCGCGGTACTGTGGGATCGGATCAAAAAAATGCTGCTGCCGGGGCTAAAGCTGGACCTGGTCCTGGTGGTGGGGGGAATCATCTTTTTTAAACAGGCCCTGGAGCAGACCGGCATTACCGGGCAAATGGCCGGCGCCATGGTTAATCTCGGCCTGCCCTTTTTATTGTTGATGTTTGTCTTTCCGGCGCTGACCGGCCTGCTGACCGGCGACAATGCCGCCGCTGTGGCCATTGAATTCCCCCTGTTCTTACCGCTGCTGGCCCGGGAAAGCGCCCTTTACCCTGCCTACGTTTCATTTATCTATTTCAGCTCCGCTTTCGGCCACATCTTTACGCCCGTACATCCCTGCATGAGTATAAACAACGCCTATTTCAAGGTAAAACCGGCCGGGGTACTGCGCCCGCTGCTCTGGCCGGCGGCGGCCACGCTGCTGGCCGCCTGGCTGCAAATTGTGATCATGACCCTTTTATGGGCAAATTAAGCGGGGCTGTCCAGAAGGGCGGCCCCTTTTCCTTATTCCTCTGCAAGTCCTTTAATAACTTATAGCCAAAGAAAAAATATAAGGGGCCGTCCCAATGAACTTTTTGGGACGGCCCCATTCCACGGGGCTAACCGGGATAAAGGCGCAAACTTTTTTTAGATAACAGTAATTTTAGCTCCCGTAAAGCGTAATCATTTACTGGGAGCTGCTGCAAATTGTCTAACCGCCGGAGGGTCAAGCTAAAATATTTAATCGCCGCTGCGGGCGGTGCCGCCCTGGTCATGCAACTTTTGATCGTCGTGGCGGCGCTGGTGCTGGCGGCCCGCATTAACCTGTACATCCTGGAGGCGCCGCGCCTTGACATCCAGGAGTTGACCATGGCGCAAACCACTTATCTTTATGACGGAAGCGATGCCGAAATCACCGCGCTGTACGGCGAGCAAAACCGGGTCTGCCTGCGGCTGGAAGAAATCCCCCTCCAGGTGCAGCAGGCATTTCTGGCTGTAGAGGACCGGCGCTTTTATGAACATAAAGGGTTTGACCCGGCCGGGTCCATCAGGGCGCTGTTAGCCAACCTCCGCCACGGGGGTATAACCCAGGGTGCCAGCACCATAACGCAACAGGTGGCCCGCAATATTTATCTTCCCCCTGTTCGCACCGTGAAAAGAAAAATACAGGAGATATGGCTGGCTGCTCTCATCGAGCGGGCCTACAGCAAGTTACAGATCCTGGAAATATATCTTAACCTGATCTATTTCGGCAACGGAGCTTACGGGGTGGAAGCCGCCGCCCGCACCTATTTCGGCAAATCCATCGGTGAGGTTAACGCGGCCGAAGCGGCGATGCTGGCCGGTATGGCCTGTGCGCCGAATGATTTAAACCCCTTTCACGATCAGGCCGCGGCTGAAATGAGAGCAAAGGCGGCGCTGCAGATGATGCGGGAACAGGGCTACCTCAGTAAAGAAGAATATGCCCAGGCCAGCCGGTTTACCTACAGCTATGCCACACCCGCCGGTGAACAATACCCCTATCCCTATTTCCTCGACTATGTCATTCATCATGAACTGGTCAAGATATTGGCCTCGCTGCCTGAATTCGGCTCCACCGAAGAAGCCTACCGTGGCATCTACGGCGGCGGCTTGCGCATCTATACCACCCTTGATCCGCTGCTGCAATCCCATGCCGAAGAGGTAATGAACCGCTCCGGGCTCTATCCGCGGACCATTTTGCTCAATATGGAGCTGCTGCGCGAAAAAATCCGTGACGGTGAGTTTATCCCGGGCCAGTTGGAGCAGTACCTGGATGAAGACAACGGGGTGCCCCAGCCGCAGGCGGCGCTGGTTTTAGCCGACCCCGCCGGCGGGCAGGTGCTGGCCCTGGTCGGAGGCCGGTCATACCGTAAAAACAGCAATGAAATCCTGCGCTACCTCAGCCTGCGCCAGCCCGGCTCTGCCATTAAACCGCTGGTTGTCTATGCGCCGGCCTTTGAAGAAAAAATACTGGCCGGCGCGGCCGCGATTATTGATGACGGCCCCCTGACCATCGGGCGCTGGACCCCGCGCAATTACGACGGCGCCTATCATGGCCCGGTTACCGTGCGCCGCGCTCTTTCCTATTCTTACAACGTGGCGGCGATACGTGTTTTCCAAATGGTTACCCCTCCCCGGGGCACCGCTTATGCTTCCCGGATGGGGATCAGCTCTTTTACCGAGATGGACCGCCAGATTTTAAGCACAGCGATCGGCGGATTGACTTTCGGCGTCTCCGCTTTCGATATGGCCCAGGCGTACAGTGTCCTGGCCAATGGAGGAGTGAAAACAACCCTGCATACCATAAGGCGGATCGAAGACAGCCAGGGCCGGCTGCTTTACCAGTATGATCAACCACCGGAAAAAATTCTCACCCCGGAAACCTGTTACCTGGTCACCAGCATTCTCCTGGATGTGGTTAACTATACCACTGCTACCGGACTGCGCAGCGGGAGGCCCATCGCCGCCAAAACGGGGACTACAGACCAGGCCAGGGATATCTACTTAGTGGCTTACACGCCCAATATTGTGGCTTCCTTCTGGCTGGGTTACGATGAACCCCGCCTCGGCGGAATTCCGCAGGGCTGGGTCTATTCAAGCCGCATGGTCCGCGAGGTCTTAAGCGAGGTTTTCAAGCAAAAACCTCCCCTGGAGTTTACCTCCCCTCCCGGGCTTGTGGCCCAAACCGTCTGTGTTGAGTCTGGAAAACTGGCCAATGAATATTGCCGCGCGTTCCGAACCGCTGTTTCCGACTGGTTCCTTGCCGGCCGGGCGCCGCGGTCTATTTGTGATCTGCACCGGGAGCCCCCCGAGAATGATGATCAGGAGAAGCCGAACCGCCGTAAACGCGATCACTGACATGCCGTGCCGGAGACTGGCTGCGGCAGCAACCGCTGCAGGCGCGTCCAACGGAAAATCATGGCCTGGCATGGCCCCGGTAACCAACCTGCGGCGGTGGCTGCATCTTCGCCTTTAACTATCCCGGGCCGGTTAAAAATCACCCGGCTTTGCCGGTATATCCTGCGGCCTTCTGCCGTAAACTAAAATTGTTGTCAGCATGGCAGATGGGAAGTGAAAACCCTTGACTTTATATCACCGTAAAACCCGCCCGGTACCGCGCCGGCCGCTGCGAAAACCGGCGCCGCCGGCCAGAAGCAGCCAGGAAATAGCAGCGCAAAACATTCAACAGTTGGGGCAGGCCCAGGTGCCGCCGCTGGAAAGCAACCTGCATACTATCTCGATCATCGGGCAGATCGAAGGCCACATGGTGCTGCCGCCCCAGAACAAAACCACCAAGTATGAACATATTATCCCTCAACTGGTCGCGGTGGAGCAGAACCCTAAAATTGAAGGTCTTCTGATTATCTTAAATACTGTGGGCGGAGACGTGGAAGCAGGCCTGGCCATCGCGGAAATGATCGATACCCTGACCAAGCCGACTGTTTCTCTGGTTTTAGGCGGCGGGCACAGTATCGGCGTTCCGGTAGCCGTATCCTCCGATTATTCTTTTATTTCCGAAACGGCCACGATGACCATCCATCCCATTCGCCTCTCCGGTTTTGTCATCGGCGTGCCCCAGACCTACGAGTACCTGGACAAGATGCAGGACCGGGTCATCCGCTTTGTAGTTAACCATTCCGACATCTCCGAGCAGAAATTCAGGGAATTAATGTTCAACAGCGGCCAGTTGGCCCGGGATATCGGCACTGTTCTGGTGGGAAAAGACGCCGTGGAGGTGGGGTTAGTCAAAGAAGTGGGTGGCCTGGGGCAGGCGGTAGCCCGCCTGAACAAGATGGTGGAAGAACGAAAATCCAAACAGGCAGGTGGATCATGATCCTTTACACCCCCTTGCCCGTGGAAGCGGTTCTTGAAGGCTTTGACTCGTATACCCCGGAATACCTGGAACTGGACTATCCCGGGGGAGGCAAGCTGATCGTTGAACCCCTTTCTCCCACGGAAGGACGCCTGGTCCGCCTCATCAGCAGCCACCCTGATGATTACCTGCGCCCGGAGTTGCAGCCCGGCACCATTATTTCCTTCGGCCCGCAAAGGGGCCGCTAACAGGCGTTTTCCAGAACGCAAATATTTTTTTCATTGGCCCACAGCAGGCGCAGGCTAAGCTTTTGCGCCAGCACGGAGAAAGTGCGGGGGGTAAAGAAGCCGGTATGGGTGCAATCATGGCGGTACCACCAGTGTAAAAACTGCCCGGGATCCTGCGGGTGAAAAAGGGTCATAATGGCTAAAATCCCTTGCGGGGCGAGATGTTTTTTTAACAGGACTGCGGTCTCCAGCGGTTCATGGAGGTGTTCAAAGACTTCGGTGGCGGTAATTAAATGATAACTCTTGCCCCGGTAAACCTGTTCCGGGGCAAAGTAAGGGTCGTAAATGTCCACCATCAAGCCTTCTCTTCTTAACAGGGCGGCAAGAACAGCTTCCGGCCCGCAGCCGAAGTCCAGCGCCGTAGTGATGCGGTCCCGGTGCGGCAATATGGCTGCAGCGATAAATTCCTGGAACATCCGCACATAACCTTGATTGGCCAGGGTGTTGTTATGTTCCAGGTAACGGCGCTTTTCCGCTGCCGGGGCGACCCGGCAACCTGCATCGAGGGAGATATAATCGCAGCGGTCACAAAGGTGATAGATCCGGTTCAACTGTTGATCCGGCAAAACAGAAGTTCTGGATCCGCAAATTTTACAGATGGCCTTATCCATAAGCACTCCTTAAAGTCTGCTTCATTACTTTAACCTCCACTATACCATGGTGCTCCGCTTTTGCATAGCCGGCCGCTGTTTCCCGGGTGGAGGCTTAAAACAAAGTCTATCTCCCGGCCTTCCTGCGTAAAGATGAGGGAGGAGGGAGTACCCTTGGCCGTAGAGGCAGTGGCCGGCGCCGCCGGCTATTTGGGATTGTTCATCTTTGGCCTGCATTTCATGAGCCGGCAACTGTCCGGCGCGGCCGGCCCGGCGCTGCGCCGGCTCCTCTCCCGGGTGGCCGGGAGGACGTGGAGCGCTTTTCTGGCAGGCTGCCTGGTTACCGCTGCTTTGCAGAGCAGCAGCCTCACCTCGGTAATGGTGGTCGGGCTGGTTAATTCCCGGGTGATGGGGCTGGCCCAGGCTATCGCCGTGATCATCGGCGCCAATGTGGGGACAACCGTGAAGGCGCAATTGCTTTCTTTTAACCTGCACCGCCTGGCGCTGCCGCTGCTCGGCGCAGCGGTGCTGCTCTACCTGCTGCCGCTGCCCCGGCTGCGCCCGGCCTCAGCCGCCCTGGTGGGATTCGGCCTGGTCCTGCTCGGCATGGACGGCCTCACCCGTTCACTGGCTCCCTTACAGGAGACCCCCCTGGTTACCGGAATGCTGTCCGCCGCCGGTGCCGCGCCGCTGAAAGGCCTGGCCGGGGGCCTGGCTGCCTCCATCGCCTTGCAGAGCAGCAGCGCCGTAATGGGGCTGGTACTCGGGCTGGCCCTGGATAACGCTATTTCCCTCCCGGCAGCCATGGCCATATTGATCGGCGCCGATCTGGGCACCTGCACAACGGCCCTGGTAGCAAGCCTGGGCATGGGGCGTACGGCTCGCGCCGCGGCCTGGTCCCATTTTTTATTCAATTTAATCAGCCTTTTTCTGGCCCTGCTATTTTTCCCCAAGCTGTTATGGCTGGCCACCGCTTCGGCCAGGATGCTGCCCCGCCAACTGGCCAACTTCCATACCCTCTATAACCTGCTCGGGGCAATAGCGCTGCTGCCCCTAACTCCGCTGCTGGCACACTTGCTGGATCGGCGGGAGCGCTAAAAGGTATGGAAAAATGTTAATATTAACATAATATTATTAATCCGGGCCAGGGCAGGATTATGGCCTCGCAATTTAGAAATATAGACAGGTTTAGGGATACTGTTAAAGCGGGAGGCTGCCATGGACATTATTGAATCGATAATTCTGGGCCTGGTGCAAGGGCTGACCGAATTTTTACCGGTAAGCAGTTCGGGCCACCTGGTTTTTTTCCAAGATTTTTTAGGCATGGACGAGCCCGGGGTAACGCTGGAAGTGATCCTGCATTTTGGGACGCTGCTCTCTGTAATTGTGGTTTTTGGCCGCGACTTTTTGCAGCTATTGCGCTTTACCCGGGATGCGATCCAGCGCCGCTTTTTACTGCTGCTGGTGGTGGGAGTCATTCCCACCGGGGTTATCGGACTGCTGCTGGACAAGTATGTGGAAGGGCTGTTCGACTCCACCTTGATGGTGGGGGCTATGCTTTTGGTGACCGGGGGCCTGCTGCAGCTTATGACCCTGTTACCGGCAGGCACTAAGGATGTTTCAAAAATGAGCTATGCGGATGCGCTGCTCATCGGCCTGATGCAAGGGATTGCCGTCATTCCAGGTATATCCCGCTCCGGCTCGACCATCACCGCGGCCATCTGGCGCGGCCTGGACCGGCCCCTCGCTGTCCGCTATTCGTTTATGCTGGCCGCTCCCGTGATTTTTGGCGCAACCCTTCTGGAAGTGAAAGATATGGTGGCGCTGGGCATTGAGCGGTCCATGCTAATAAATTACCTGGTCGGAGGAGGGGTTGCTTTTCTGGCCGGAATTATCGCCATTAATACTTTTATTAAGCTATTGCAGGGCCGGAAGTTTCACTATTTTGCCTACTACTGCTGGGCGATGGGCGCTTTTATCCTCATTTTTTCGTTAATCAGGAGTTAAATGGTTTATTCTTCCGGCAGGTTTGTCTGACCCGGACAGATGGGGTATAATGTTTATACCAGGTAATAAATGGGAAGGCTGATCAGTAATGGCCAGGCGCAGGCGGAAAACAGGATTGAAAGAAGAATTCTCCACCCAGATCAAGGGCATTTTGCTGCTGGCCCTGGCGGTTTTTTGCTACGCCGGGTTGATGCAGACCGGGCAAACCGGCGAACTGGGACAGTCGGTGTATCGTATTTTACGGATCCTGGCCGGAGAAACAGCCATTGTCATTCCCTTTATCATCGGTATCCTGGCGCTGCGGGTGATGCTGCCCCAGGGCATCTTTAACCTTAAAAGGCGCCTGATCGGCATCCTCTTTCTTTTATTCATATTTATGGTTTGGGGCCACCTGGCCCTTATGGTTGAGCGCATGGATGAACTGGCTGGCGAGGATTTCTTTCGCTCCAGCGTTATGCTGGGTCTGCAGATGGAGGGCGGCGGCCTTCTCGGGGCAGTGTTTGCCGTGGCTCTTTTTTACCTGCTCGGGGAAATGGGCAGTAAAATCGCCCTGGGGGGCCTGGCCCTCATTGCGGTGCTGTTGATCACCAGCGTTTCCGTAAGCCAGTTGTTCAAGCAGTTTAAAAAAGCCGGCGCCCTTCTGCTCAAGCTTTTTAAAAGAATCGCTCTTTTTCTCAAGGATACTTATCACATTCTGATCACCAGTTCGGAGGGGGAAGAAGAACGGCGCGAGCTGGAAATGACCGTAAAAGAGAGGGAAGAGCCGCAGCCGGCAGCGGCCATGCCTGTCCTGGAGCCCGCCCCCGGCCCCCCGGAGGAGAGGGAAGAAGATTCACCGGGGCCGCAGGATTCTGCTTACCAGAAAGAGAGGCGCCTGGCCCTGGTGGAGCCGGTGGATCACGGCGATACACCCCGTTACCGTAAAACCGCGCCATCGTTTTCCACCTTTTACACTATCCCCTCCCTGGAATTGCTGTCCAAGCCGACCCGGCCCGGTGAACACCAGCAGATTAAGGGAATCCGGGAAAGGGCGCGTTTACTGGAGAATACCCTGCAAAGCTTTGGCGTCAAGGCGCGGGTTATTCATGTGCAGTCCGGTCCCACCGTGACCCGCTTTGAAGTTCAGCCCGAAGCGGGAGTAAAAGTAAGTAAGATTATCAGCCTCTCTGACGACCTGGCGCTAAACCTGGCCGCGCCGCTGGTCCGCATCGAAGCGCCAATCCCGGGTAAAGCGGCCCTGGGGATCGAAGTGCCCAATAAAATTATTTCTCTGGTCTACCTGCGGGAAGTGCTGGAAGATGAAGCATTCCTCAGCAGCCCGTCACCGCTAATCATGGGCCTGGGCAAAGATATTACCGGCGTGCCGGTAGTGGCGGATCTGGCCAAGATGCCGCACCTGTTAATTGCCGGGGCTACCGGCTCGGGTAAAAGCGTCTGCCTCAATACCATTATCATCAGCATACTCTATAAAGCGCGTCCAGACCAGGTCCGCTTCGTCATGATTGACCCCAAAGTGGTGGAATTAAGCGTATACAACGGTATTCCGCACCTGATGATGCCGGTAGTAACAGAACCGAAAAAAGCCTCCCTGGCCTTGCGCAACATGGTTAAAGAAATGGGGCGGCGCTACGAGCTGTTTGCCGAAGACGGGGTGCGCGATATCGCCGCTTACAATGCCATGGTTAAGGAAGGAGGCGGCGATGCTGAAACCCTGCCCTATATTGTAATCATTATCGATGAACTGGCGGATCTGATGCTGGTGTCTCCCGGAGAAGTGGAGGATTCCATCGCCCGCCTGGCCCAGATGTCGCGGGCAGCGGGCATTCACCTGGTTATCGCCACCCAGCGCCCCTCGGTGGATGTACTTACCGGTATTATCAAGGCCAATATTACTTCGCGCATCGCTTTCACGGTATCATCCCAGGTGGATTCCCGCACCATCCTCGATATGGCCGGCGCGGAAAAGCTGCTCGGGCGGGGAGACATGCTCTTTTACCCGGTAGGAGCAGTCAAGCCTTTCCGCGTGCAGGGAGCTTATATCAGCGAGCGGGAAGTAAAGCAGATCACCGATTTTATCAAGGAGCAGGGGCGGGTAGAATATGAAAGCGAGTTCGGCGAACTGGAAATCGAGGAAGGAGACGGGGAGGAGCTCGATAAACTGTTCCCCGATGCCGTGGAGCTGGTGGTGCGCACCGGCACGGCGTCCATATCTTTGCTGCAACGCCGCTTCCGCATCGGCTATACCCGCGCCGCCCGCCTGATCGATGACCTGGAGAGGCGAGGTGTGATTGGACAGTATGAAGGCAGCAAGCCCCGGGAGGTAATTATTACACCGGAGCAGGCCATGAAGCTCTACGAGGAGTTTAAGCAAAAGCTAAACTCCTGAGGCCCGGAAAACAAGGCTTTTTACCTTTTTTAAGGAGGATAGCCATGGAAGAGCTTATCGCCCTTTTAAAAGAAGCCCGCCAGGGAAAAAAGATTACCCTGGAGGAAATCAGCCGGCAGACCAAGATCCGGCAGCGCTACCTGGAAGCCCTGGAAGACGGCGATTTCTCCCTTTTCGCCGGGGAGGTTTACTTGAAAGGAACACTGGCCAACTATGCTGAGATCGTCGGCCTGGATCCCAAAGAAATACTGGCCCTTTACCACCGCCTTAAAGAAAAAAGCGGCAGCGAGACGGAGCCGGGGCAGAAAGATCAACCGGAACGCACTTCAAGGCCGAGCCCTCCGGTACCCCTGCCGCGGGAAAAGGCTGAGCCACGCCCGAGGCCTGAAAAGCCTAAAAAGAAAGCGCTCCCTGGCGGCGAAAGGCAGGGCCCTTCGCTGACGGCCGGCGTAATTGTGGTAGTCATGGTCCTGATTGCGGCGGGAATCTGGTTCAGCCAGAACTTAGACTGGCGCCAGTTCGGATCCGGCCCGGGTTCGGAAAACAATGGCGGAGCCCCGGCGGAAAATGGAACACCTGATCTTAAGCCCGAGCCTGAACCGCAGCCTCCCCAGGAGATTACGGTAGCTTCATCCTCGGCCGGAGAAACAGTCTTTCACCTCAGCGGCTTTAACGAACTGGAGCTGTCACTTAAATTTGAAGGGCCTTGCTGGGTACAGCTTATTGTAGACGGCAGCGAACCGTTTTATCCGCGCACTTTTGCCGCGGGAGAGAATTATACCGCAAAGGCCGAAAAAGCGGTGCACCTGCGTATGGGCAACCCGCCCGCTGTCCTGGTGACGGTAAACGGGGTTGAACTAACCGAAAACAGGGATTTAACCAGGCCTCACAATTTCCTGCTTGAGCTCAATTAGCCGCCGCCGGCGGGGTTCACACCACTGGAGATGAAGTAGCAGATCATGAACCACCTTGCCAGAGGAACCATAAAAGTTGCAGCCGTGGCCCTGGGCTGCGCCAAAAACCGGATCGACACCGAGGAAATTTTAGGGCTTTTAGGCCGGAACCGCTTTATTATTGCCGCCGCGCCTGAAGACGCCGACATTGTTGTGGTCAACACCTGCTCTTTTATTGAATCGGCGCAGCAAGAATCAATAGACGCTATCCTGCGGGTCGCGAGCCCGCCGGCGGGCTCGCGGCCCCTCGTCATCGCCGCCGGGTGCCTGGTCCAGCATTATGGCGAAGCGCTGCTGCAAAAAATCCCCGAGTTATCCGGAATTATTGGCGTCCACAGCTACAAAGAGCTGATCCCCTTTATTGACCGCTGCCTGGCCGGGCGGCGAGAAGCCTTAATTTTACCGCCGGAAGAACAGTACATCAGCCTGGGGCCGCGCCTGCTGACCAGACCCGCCCACAGCGCTTATGTAAAAATTGCCGAAGGATGCAGCAACCGCTGCCGTTACTGCCTCATTCCCGGAATACGCGGCCCCTACCGCAGCCGCGCACCGCAAGAAATTATTGACGAGGTGAAAGAGCTGGTAAGCGGAGGCGCCCGGGAGATTAACCTGGTGGCCCAGGATACTACTGCGTACGGCCTCGACTTAAACGGAGCCCCCGATTTACCGGGCCTGCTGAAAATGCTGCTTCAGGCCGTCCCGCAGCTACCCTGGCTGAGGGTGCTTTATGCTTATCCTTCCCGGGTAAGCGATGCTTTAATCGACCTCATCGCCGGCCGGCCGCAACTGTGCAAATACCTCGATTTACCCCTGCAGCACGCCCACAGTGAAATCCTGGAGCGTATGGGCCGCCATTACGGCACCGGGGAGATTGAGAAGCTGATCGCCACATTAAGGCGGCGGATCCCCGGTGTGGCCTTGCGCGCCACTTTTATGACCGGTTTCCCCGGCGAAACACGGCGCCATTTCCAAAAGCTTTTACACTTTATGCAGCGCCACCCCCTGGAGCGGGTGGGTGCATTTGCTTACTCGCCCCAGGAAGGGACAGCCGCCGCGGTCCTGGATCATCCCGTACCGGCCAGGGTCAGGGAAAAAAGACGCCGCGAATTGATGCTGCTGCAAAAAAACATCTCCCTGGCCTTGAACCGCAGGTTAATCGGACGCCGCTTGACGCTGCTGGTGGACCGCGTTATTGAAAACACACCCCATGGTTCTTTTTATTACGGCCGCACCCAGTACCAGGCGCCAGAAGTAGACGGAGGAGTATACTTTAAAGCCCCCTCTGCCTTGAAGCCCGGCCAGTTTGTATCCGCCCGTATCGCTGCCGCCAATCCTTACGATCTTCTCGCCGTGCAGCCGCGCCCCGTGCAATCTCCTGCCAGTTAAACAAAAAATAGGAAGGGCAGCGATGCCCGGCAGCGGTTGCCCCGGTATAGCTTCTTTGATATAATTAAGCGCGTACAGTATTATGTAAACAAGGGGCGGGTTTCATGCAAGAATTTCGCTGGCCGATCATTATTACCACCGCGGTACTGGCCCTGGCGCTTTTTTTCGGAGTCAACTACTATCGCCAGCGCTACATGATAGAGGAGCCTCTCCTGGAACTACTTCAGCGTAAGGAGACCATTGAAGAAGCACGCCTGGTAAAAGAAAACGATGTGGAATATCTTGAAATCACTCCCTCCCGCAGTTACCGGGGCCCATTGCAGGACCTGGTCGTAGAGGTCCAGGATCTCGCGGCAGAGCTTTACCGGCGGCCGCTGGAAATTACAGTGCGGGACCGGCGCAACGAGAGGCTGGAAGATTATGCCCGCACCATTGCTCCGGATCTATACGAGGGGGCCCGGCTGGCCAATTACCGCTCCGTGGCCGAAAGTGTCACCGCGGCAGCCGCCGATTACAACCTGGAGGAGGTTCTCTTCTCTGTGGATTATGAGCGGCTTTACCTGCAGGCCAGAGACGGCGAGCATACCCTCTACCTGATTATCCCTCTGAACCGGGCGGAAGGAGGAGTTTCATGATCCGTGATCTGCTCATTGGGCTGGCGGCGGCACTGGTAATTGTTTTACTGTGGTACCAGGCCAGCTTTATCCCCATGGTTTTGCTGGCAGCGCTGTTCCTGCTGCTGTTCCGCTTCTCCAATGTCAAAACACCCCGCTTCAATACCATCGGCAAGGGGCAATTCAAGCGCAAGCTGATCGATTTTAACCAGATTGGCGGCCAGGAAGTGGCCAAGAAAGAGCTGCTGGAGGCCCTGGATTTTGTGGTTCAACCGCAGAAAATCCGGGAGATGGGCATCAGGCCGTTAAAGGGGCTGATGCTGGTCGGCCCTCCCGGAACCGGAAAAACCCTTTTAGCCAAGGCGGCGGCCGGCTACACCGGATCAGTGTTCGTCAGCGCCGCCGGCAGTGAATTTATCGAAATGTACGCCGGAGTAGGCGCGCAGCGGGTAAGGCAGCTTTTCGCCCAGTGCCGGAGCAAGGCCAAGCGGGCAAACAAGAAGAGTGCCATCCTGTTTATTGACGAAATCGATATCCTGGGCGGCAAAAGGGGCATGCACAGCAGCCACCTGGAATATGACCAGACGTTAAACCAGTTTTTAGTAGAGCTGGATGGCCTCGGAAGCAACGATGAAGTTAACATCCTGGTTATCGGCGCTACCAATCGCCCCGAAGTGCTGGACGCCGCTTTGATGCGCCCGGGGCGCTTTGACCGGGTCGTCCAGGTTGATTTGCCGGACCTGGAAGGGCGGCAGCAGATTTTGGCCCTCCATCTGAAAAATAAACCGGTGGCGGAAAGCGTTGACCTGGAAAAAATCGCTAAAGAAACTTTCGGTTTTTCCGGGGCGCACCTGGAAAACCTGGCCAATGAAGCGGCCATTCTGGCTATGCGGGAAAAAGAGCCACGGATACTGGAAAAGCACCTCCTGGAAGCGGTGGATAAAGTGATCATGGGTGAAAAGCTGAACCGCAAACCGGGCGAGGAAGAGCGCTGGCGCATTGCCGTGCATGAAACCGGGCACGCCCTGGTCAGTGAATCCCTTAAGCCCGGCTCTGTTTCCATCGTGACCATTACGCCGCGGGGCAAAGCGCTGGGTTATATCCGGCAGCAGCCGGAAAGGGATTATTATCTTTACACCCGGGATCAGCTTGATCAGCAAATTGCCATTTTGCTGGGGGGCGCGGTCAGTGAAAAACTGCTGCTGGGCAACCGCAGCACCGGTTCCAGCAACGATTTTAACCAGGCGGTGGAGCTGGCCAAAAAAATCATCTGCGCCGGCCTTTCATCGCTCGGGGTGGTCAGCATAAAAGACTTGCCACGGGGTCTGCTGCACCGCACCATCCAGAAGATTATTAACAGCCAGGAACAGTGGGTGCACCAATTGCTTTCCAGGCAACTGGAACTGCTAAACGAGCTGGCCCGGTACCTGGCCGATAAAGAAAAAATTACCGGCGACTTTTTACGGGAGAAAATTACCCGCCACCGGGAAGCCTGTTAACCTGCCGTGTTATAATGAAGTGATAAGGCTTTTCGCCTTTCATACGCTTAAACACGGCAGGGAGGATTGAAATGATCGTTGACCTGATCTGTATCGGTAATGAACTGCTAACCGGCCTGGTGAACAATACCAATGCCGGGTACCTGGCGCGGCAGCTCGGTTCCGCCGGAATCGCTGTCCGTAAATGCAGCGTAGTGGCCGATGATGTCGGAGCCATTAAAGAGGCTGTGACGGAAGCATTAAGGCGAAGCGACGCCGCCATCTGCACCGGAGGCCTGGGGCCGACGGACGACGACCTGACCCGGGAGGCCATATCCGAGACCCTGGAGCGGCCGCTGCAGTTGCACCAGGGTTGGCTGGCCCGGCTGGAAGCTTTTTTTGAAAGGCGCAGTTACCCGATGCCCCCGGCAAACCGCAAGCAAGCCCTGTTGATTGAAGGGAGCACGATTCTGGAAAACCCGCGGGGCACCGCCCCGGGGTCAATCATCGAACATGAACATAAATTGTTAATCCTGCTTCCGGGGCCGCCGCAGGAGCTGCAGCCCATGTTTGAAGAGCAAGTCCTACCGCTGTTGAAAGCACGGCGGCAAGGACAGATCTTGCTCACCAAAACTCTGAAATGCACCGGCCTGGGCGAATCACTGCTCGAAGAAAAAATTAAAACCCTGGGACAGTGGAAACAGCCTTCACTCTCCCTGGTGGCCAAAGGCATGGAAGTGCTGATCCAGCTTAAATCCTATGGCGAAGCGGACCGGGCGGAGCAACTGTTAGAGGCGGCGGCGAATAAACTGCGCGGCGCCCTGCAGGGATATCTCTACGGAGAAGATGAACAGACCCTGGCCGGTGTGGTGGCGGATCTGTTTGTGCGCCGCGGCTTAACCCTGGCGGTAGCCGAATCATGCAGCGGCGGCCTTCTCGCAGACACCATTACCGGCATTCCAGGCAGCTCCCGCTTTTTTAAAGGAGGCGCGGTGACCTATAGCCTGGACTCCAAGAAGCTGCTGCCCGGCCTCAGTGAGAAGTTGTTGCAGGAACACGGAGCGGTGAGTGCCGCCACCGCAGAAGCGATGGCCCGGGGAGTAAGAGACCTTTTTCAGGCCGATGCCGGCATCGGTATTACTGGAATTGCCGGCCCGGATAGCGACGCTTCCGGGCAGCCGGTGGGGCTGGTTTATGTCGCCGCTTCTCTCGGGAGCAGCATGGAGATCCAGGAACTGAATTATACGGCAACACGGCGAGCGATCAAGGAGAGGGCGGTCCAGGCTGCCCTGACGATGCTCTGGCGCAGGCTTTCCGAAGGATAGACCCCCTCGAATACTTTCCCCAACCCCGGCTGGAAAGGTTGATGCTGCTTGATGAAAAGATTTGACTGGAACCGGATTGTAAATTTGGGGTTACTGCTGGTTCCAGCAATAGCGGGCATGTTTTTAGCCCTGGCGCTCTTTAGCGCCTCCCGCTTTTCAGTAGGCGCCTTTGAATTTTCTGTAGAGTTGATTCCTTTCCAGCGCGGCGATACCGTTATCTTCATCCCGCCGGTGGGAGAGCTCCGTGCGGCCACGCACTGGCTGCCGCTTGCCGTAAAGTTTACTTTGCTGAATGTGGACCTGGAAAACCTGGTGTCCGGGCTTGAAAGCCTGTCCGCCTTGCCGGACATCTCTTTTCTGGAGGAACAGCTCCACTCCAGGTTGCACTATTACCTGCTGCGCAACAGCGCCATTATATTTGCTTGCGGCGGCGGGGCCGTCTACCTGGTGAGCCGGATGCGCAACTTAAAACGGGCTCTACTGGGCGGCCTGCTGGCCTCAGTACTATTTGTGGCGCTGTTTGGAATTACCGTCATCAGGCCGTACAACCTGGAAGCTTTTGAAACGCCCCAGTACCGGGGAGCGATCAGCGCCGCACCGTGGGTGGTTAACCTTTCCAGGCAAACCCTCACCACCATAAAAACTTTAGGCCGGCAACTGGAGTTGATGACCGCCAACCTGCACGATCTTTCACTACAGCTAGATCAGGTGCGCCTGAACGAACCTTACAGCGGCCCGAAAGTGCTTCATGTGAGCGATATCCATAATAACCCTGCGGCCTTTGATTTTATTGAAAAAGTGGTGTCCAGCTTTGCCATTGATCTAATCATTGACACCGGTGACTTGACCGATTACGGGACCGAGCTGGAAACAGAACTGGTCTCCCGGGTGTCATCCCTGCCGGTACTGTACCTGTTTGTGCCCGGAAACCATGACTCGCCCCGGATCATTGAAGCCTTGCGCCGCAGCGGGGCTGTGGTTCTGGAGAATGAAACCATCGAACTAAATGGCCTGCTCATTGGCGGCGTAGCCGATCCCTCCGCTGAAAGCCCGCACATGGCTGTTGCCCCGGAACAGGATTTAGGTGAAGCAGGGGCGGCGGCCTATGCCCAGTTTTTCGCCGCCGGGGCCATACCCGATGTCATCGCCGTGCATAACCCGCTTCTGGGCACCCCATTTACCGGATTGTCGGCGGCCATATTAAGCGGACATACGCACAGGGCGGAAGTGCGCTTTGAGCAGGGCAGCGCCCTCATTAACGCCGGTACGGCCGGTGCCGCCGGGATACGGGGCTTGCAGTCACCCCAGGATAACCCCTACAGCATGGTGGTCCTCTATTTTGACCGGGATGAGACGGGGCGCTCCTTTCCCGTTATGGCCGACCTGTTAAGCGTGCAGCAGTACCATGACTCATTTACGCTAAAACGTTACTATAACCGCTGATGCCGCGGGAAACATTGGCCGGAAGCCTGGCAAACAGGCGAAGGCTGATTGCTATTTTTCCCCGATGAGGAGGATGATGATGCGCCTGTTTATAGCCTTAAGCCTTTCCGAGAAACAAAAAAATGAGCTGCATCGCCTGCAGCAAAGCCTGAAGAGCCACCTGGAAGGAGTAAAATGGGTCAACCCGGAGGGCATGCACCTGACTTTAAAATTTTTAGGCGAGGTAGAGCCTGCCCGGATTGCCGCCATCGTGGAAGCGATGAAGGAGGCGTCTCCGGCCGTGGAACCTTTTGATTTTTCATTTGGCGGCGGGGGCGCCTTTCCATCCCCGCAAAAAGCGCGGGTAATCTGGGCGGGCCTGCGCGGGGAAGTTGGCAAGGTTGTTGCACTGGCCTCCAGCCTGGAGGCTGCCCTGGTGAAAAAAGGATTCCCGGCCGAAACCCGGGACTTCAGCCCTCACCTGACCCTGGGCCGGCTGCGCTATCCCTTGCCCGGGGAAAAAATTAATAAATTCATGGCGGAAATGCAAACATTTTCCACAGAGCACTCCCGGGCAAGGGCCATGACCCTCTACCAGAGCAGGCTTTCCCGCCAGGGTGCTACATATTCCATAATCCAGCAAATAAAAATCGGGCGCTTTTTAGAAGAAAATGCAGGAAATGAACAGGACGATTAAGAATAGAACACCTGTGAAACCAGATATTCCATCCCGTAACAAGGGGGTAGCAAAAATGGAAAAAAATAAAGCCCTGGAAGCGGCTCTATTGCAAATTGAAAAACAGTTCGGCAAAGGTTCGATTATGCGCCTGGGCGACTCAGTCAAGCCGGGGATCGAAGTAATTCCCACGGGATGCCTGGCCCTGGATATCGCCCTGGGTGTTGGCGGCATGCCCCGGGGCAGGGTCATCGAAATTTTCGGGCCCGAATCGTCAGGGAAGACTACCGTAGCCCTGCATGTCATTGCACAGGCTCAAAAAAACGGCGGCTATGCCGCTTTTATCGACGCGGAGCATGCCCTTGACCCTGCTTACGCAGCCAATCTGGGGGTGAATATTGAAGAGTTGCTGGTATCGCAGCCTGATACCGGAGAGCAGGCCCTGGAAATTGCCGAAGCCCTGGTCCGCAGCGGCGCCATTGATGTTCTGGTCGTCGATTCCGTGGCCGCCCTGGTCCCCCGGGCTGAAATTGAAGGAGAAATGGGAGACGCCCACGTGGGACTGCAGGCTCGCCTGATGTCCCAGGCCCTGCGCAAACTATCGGGGGCCATCAGCAAATCGAATACTACGGCCATTTTTATCAATCAAATACGCGAAAAAGTGGGGGTTATGTTCGGCAACCCCGAAGTAACTCCCGGCGGCAGGGCTTTGAAGTTTTACTCTTCGGTGCGCCTGGACGTGCGCAGGGTCGAAGCGCTAAAGCAGGGGGAAAACGTGATCGGCAGCCGCACCCGGGCCAAGGTGGTTAAGAATAAAGTGGCACCGCCCTTTAAAACGGCAGACTTTGATATTCTGTACGGCGTGGGCATCTCTGCAGAAGGATCATTAATCGACATGGGCCTGGAGTGGAAAATCTTAAGCAAAAGCGGTGCCTGGTATTCTTACGGAGACGAGCGCCTCGGGCAGGGAAGGGAAAATGTGCGGGAGTGGCTTAAAAACAACCCCGATCTGGCCCGTGAAATTGAAGCCAAAATTCGCGAAGCCAGCGGAATTGGGAGCAACCAGGCTGCGCCCGATAACAAGGTCCCGCAGGAAACTTAAAATGGAGACGATTTATCTTGGATGAAGTAAAAGAGCTGGGGAAAGCACGGGCCAGGATGTTGCGCTGGTTAAGCTACAGGCCCCGCAGTTGCAAAGAAGCACAGCGCTACCTGGAACAAAAAGGTTTTTCCGGACCGGTGGCGGAAGCGGTGCTGGCGGAAATGCGGGAATACCGCTACCTGGACGACGAGCGTTTTGCCGATGAATATGTGCAAAACTGCCTGCGCCGTGGCTTCGGCCCGATCCGGGCGCGCTTTGATTTGCAAAACAGGGGCGTGAACCGCCAGACCATAGACACGGTAGTGGAGCGTTATTTCAACCGGGAGCAGGATTTGAAACGGGCCGTGGCCCTGTTGCAAAAACGGCTGGCAGATGACGGCTGCCGCCATGATCAAAAATGGCTGTGCCGCCAGGCTTCTTTTTTAAAAAGCCGGGGCTACGGGGAAGCAACGATCAGCAAAGCGTTGCAGCAGTTCCGCGGCGGACCGGTAGATGAAACCTTGTCTTGACATAACATCAGCTACAGAGTACAATGAACTTGATTTATCAGTAATTTTATATGATTGCGTTTACTGTTCATAACTGACTTAAAAGAGAAAGTGCCTGGTGCCCGGGGGCACTGCGTATAGATGTCAAAAAGCGCATAAGGTATTTTGTTAAGGTGCAAGTATACCTTTTATACTGACCTTCTCTTTTAAGCTGTGTTTTGAACACAGCTTTCTTGCATTCAGGACTAAGAAATGGAGGTGAAAGCAGCTTTGCTGGAATATGTTATTATAACTGTTGCTACACTGGCGGTAGGCCTGGCGGCCGGTTACATTATCCGCAAGCTTATCGCCGAAGCCCGCATTACTTCCGCTGAAGAGGCAGCCAAAAAAATCATCGATGAAGCAAACCAGGAAGCAAACGCCATCAAAAGAGAGAAACAGCTGGAAGCGAAAGAAGAGGCGCACCGCCTGCGCCATGAAATTGAAAGAGAGTTAAAGGAAAGGCGATCCGATTTGCAGCGCATTGAACGGCGACTGCAGCAAAAAGAGGAAAATCTTGACCGCAAGACCAATGCCATAGAACGAAAAGAAGAGGAGTTAAGAAAAAAAGAAGAAGAAAACCAGCGCATCCAGGAAAAACTGCAGCATCTCTACCACCAGCAACTGGCCGAACTGGAACGTGTTTCCGGAATGACCAAGGAAGAAGCCAGGGACATTCTGCTGAAGCGGGCCCGCGAAGAGATTACCCATGAAATGGCGGTGATGGTGAAAGAGGTGGAAAGCCAGGCCAAGGCTGAGGCCGAAAAGAGAGCGCGTGAAGTGGTGACCATGGCCATTCAGCGCTGCGCCGCCGATCATGTTTCCGAGGCTACTGTTTCGGTGGTCAACCTGCCCAACGATGAAATGAAAGGGCGCATTATCGGCCGGGAAGGGCGCAATATTCGCACCCTGGAAACTCTAACCGGTATTGACTTGATTATTGACGATACCCCTGAAGCGGTGATCCTGTCCGGTTTTGATCCCATTCGACGGGAGATAGCCCGGCTGGCCCTGGAAAAACTAATCAGCGACGGCCGTATCCATCCCGCCAGAATCGAAGAAATCGTGGAAAAAACCCGCAAAGAAGTGGAAGCGCAGATCAGGGAAGAAGGAGAGCGGGCCACCTTCGAAACAGGGGTGCACGGCCTGCATCCCGAACTGGTGACTTTGCTGGGCAAGCTGCGCTACCGCACCAGCTACGGGCAAAATGTGCTGCAGCATTCCATAGAAGTGGCCCACCTGGCTGGAACCATGGCCGCAGAGCTGGGCCTGGATATTCATTTTGCCAAGAGAGCCGGCTTGCTGCACGATATCGGCAAGGCGGTAGACCATGAAACCGAGGGATCGCACGTGGTAACCGGAGCGGAGCTGGCCAAGCGCTACAAAGAATCGCCGGAAATCGTCAACGCCATTGCCGCGCACCACGGCGATACTGATTTCCATACCCTGGAAGCAGTCCTGATTCAATCTGCCGATGCCATCTCCGCGGCCCGGCCCGGAGCCCGGCGAGAAACCCTGGAAGCGTATATCAAGCGTCTGGAAAAACTTGAGCAAATTGCCGATTCCTTTGAAGGGGTAGAAAAAGCATACGCTATCCATGCCGGCAGGGAAATCAGGATTATGGTTAAACCCGATCGTATTGATGATTATGCCTCTATCCAGGTAGCCCGGGATATTGTCAAGAAAATAGAGAGCACCCTTGAATATCCGGGGCAGATCAAGGTGACCGTAATCCGGGAAACCAGGGCTGTCGACTACGCCAAGTGATTTTTAGGCCAGGAAAGCTATTTTTAACAGTGCCCGTCCGGGCACTTTTTTTATGGCCGTGCAGGAATTGACCTGTTGTGTATGGAATAATAAATGAGCTTTTTTTTAAGGGGGATGCCCATGCAGAAGGGTTGCCTGGACGATTCATCATACCATGTCAACATGATTATTAACCTGCTCATGCGGTTTCCTGAAATTTTTACCGTAACATATAACCTGGGGGCATCGTCCTACTGCCTTTCTTATATGATTAAAGGTAAAGTCGTACAGGAAGATTATATCTCGCTGCGCCGCCGCCTTGAAGAAAACCTGGAGGCGTACTGTTATTTTAAAAAAAAGGACAACTGCAAGATCAGGCTGGGTAAAGAACACTATGGCTGTTTTACCCGGCTGGAAGTAAAGCTGGCGGGGGGGAATCTGACTGGCGAAGAAATAAGCTTAATTACACGTCTGATTCATGATGCTTTTGGCCCTAATTTAATCAGTGAATTGCGGCCGGACGATGTAGACCTGGAAGATGGAGTTTCAACCTGGGAGGAAATGATGTCCTTAATCTCCAATCGCGACTCTGGCAGTGAAGTTAACAAGCTCTTTGCTTTTCGTGAAGCAGGCAAAGTATATGTCTATGATGATCAGTAACAAATTTTTTTGTCGAATAGTGTCAGATAATTAAGATAAATAGCATTATTTGTCTTAACTGAAGGAGCCTTTGTTCATGCGCCTACTATTTATCGGCGATATCGCCGGCAGACCCGGCCGCCAGTGCCTCAAGGAGCTGTTGCCTGAACTAACCGGCAGGTTCGCACCGGATTTTATTATCGCCAACGGCGAGAATGCTGCGGGTGGAGCGGGTATAACTCTCTCTGTTTACCGGGAGCTTAAGCAGCTTGGTATTGATGTGATTACCGGGGGAAATCACATCTGGGATAACAAAGATGTTTTTCGCTTTATCGACGACGAGCCTTGTTTGCTTCGCCCGGCCAATTATCCCCTGGACGATACTCCGGGGCGGGGCTCTCATGTATTCAAAACGGCCCGGGGAACCGGGATCGGTATTCTGAATTTGGCGGGGCGCATCTTTATGCAACCGCTGGATTGTCCTTTCAAACGGGCCGTGCTGGAGATTGAACAGATACGCAAAGAAACACCGGTAATCGTGGTCGATTTTCATGCAGAGGCCACTGCCGAAAAACAAGCCCTGGCCTGGTACCTGGATGGGCGGGTCAGCGCTGTAATCGGAACACATACACATGTCTTGACGGCGGATGAAAGAATTTTGCCCCAGGGTACAGCATATATTACCGACGCGGGAATGACCGGCCTGTTCAATTCGATCCTGGGGGTGGACCGGCATGAGGCGCTGCAAAAGTTTTTAACCGGGCTGCCGCAGAGTTTTAAAATTTCCCGGGGAGCAATGCAGTTTAACGGAGTATTCCTGGAAATCGATGAGCGAAGCGGTAAAGCTTTATCCATTAAACGGATTAAAGAGGTGATAGAGAAGCCAGACTATTAATGAAAATTTTCGTATAATTCAGGCAGGATTTTTTGACTGGAAGGCGAAGTGTTAATAAGTAAAATCCGTTGAAGGAGGCATGGTTAGGTTAATGGATGTATTAAAAGTATCAGCAAAGTCCAACCCCAACTCTGTAGCCGGCGCTCTGGCCGGAGTACTGCGTGAACGAGGGAATGCGGAAATTCAAACCATTGGTGCCGGAGCCCTCAATCAGGCAGTGAAAGCGGTGGCCATCGCCAGAGGTTTTGTCGCACCGGGAGGGATCGATTTGATCTGCATTCCCGCCTTTACGGATATCCAGATTGACGGTGAAGAACGGACCGCCATTAAATTAATCATTGAACCGCGCTAGCGTACTGACCCGGTGATGCTTAGAACATAATACCGGCATCCTCTTAAATCTCAAGGGGATGCTTTTTTTGTCGGCATGGCATAAAATAGGGTTATGGAAAAGAAAGAGGATTACATTATTGCCGATTGTCATTGTGATACGTTATGGTTTTTTAACCGCAATGGGTACAGGTTTGACTGCCTCAACCCGGTAAGCCATATCGACTTGCCCCGGTTAAGGGAGGGCCGGGTAAAACTGCAGTTTTTCGCGGTCTGTGTGGCTGCGGATATAGCCGGGCCTCTGCAATTGCAGGAAGCTTTGCGCTATATTGCCCGCTACCGCGGCTGCCTGGAGCAAAACAGAAGCGCCTTGCAGGCCATTGAGACGGCCGCCGATCTTGAGCAGGCTTTGCGAGAGGATAAAATAGGCTGCCTGCTGGCGCTGGAGGGAGCGGAGCCCCTGGACGGCAGCCCGGAGTTGCTGGATCTGTTTTATACCCTGGGCGTGAGATGCATCTCGCTAACCTGGAATAAACGCAATATTTTCGCCGACGGATGCGCCGAAGAAGAAAGCGGTGGGGGCCTGACCGCGGCCGGCCGCCGCCTGATTGGGCAAATGGCAGAGCGCGGCATTATTCTTGATCTGGCCCACCTGTCAACACGCGGTTTTTTTGATGCCCTGCATTGTTATGACGGCCCGGTTCTGGTGTCCCATACCAATGCACAAGCCCTTACCAACCACCCGCGCAACCTCTCCGATACCCAGTTAAAAGCAGTGGCGGCAAATAACGGGGTGATCGGGCTAAGCTTTTATCCTCCTTTTGTGAGCGGTAACGAAAAAGCAACACTGGAACAACTGCTGGATCACTTTGTCCACATCGCCTTCACCGCCGGCGTCGAGCATGTAGCCATAGGCTCTGATTTTGACGGGATTACCGCGACCGTAGAAAAACTTGAAGACGCCTCCTGTTACGGTGCCCTGGTAGAGGCTCTCTACCGCAGGGGCTTCCAGGAGAGGGAAGTGCAGCTAATCACTGCGGGCAACGTCCGGCGGCTGCTCCAAACAATTCTGGCGGGGCCGGAAGCATGAACCATCCGGGCGGCGGACGGGCGGACCTGCACCTGCACAGCAACCGCTCCGACGGGCTTTATGCCCCGCAGGAGCTCGTGCACCTGGTTTCGCGTGCGGGCTTGAAAGCTGCCGCTTTAACCGACCATGATACCGTGGAGGGAATTGCCGAAGCCCTGGCGGCAGGGAAGCAATTGGGCTTTGAAGTGGTGCCGGGAGTGGAAATTAGCTCATTCGAAGACGGGGTGGAAATTCATCTTCTCGGTTACTACCCGGCTGACCTGGACTTTCTGGACCGGGAGCTTAAACGCTTGCGCCAGGAGCGCTTTACCCGGATGGAGCGCATGGTTGAGCGTTTGAACCGGCTCGGTTTTGACGTGAACCCGCAGCAAGTTTTCCAGGAGGCAGCGCCTGCCGCGCCCGGCCGGCTGCACCTGGCCCGCTTCATGGTCAAGCATAAGCTTGCCGGCAGCATAGAGCAGGCTTTCAAGCAGTTCCTGGAACGGGGCAGACCGGCTTACGTGCCCCGGGTTAACCTTACCCCTGCCGCGGCCTTAAAGCTGCTGCTCGGCAGCGGGGCTGTGCCGGTACTGGCCCATCCCGGTAAAAACGGGGCCCGGGTTTTACCCGCCCTGCTGGAAAAAGGGCTGAAAGGGATCGAAGTAATTCATCCTGATCATTCAGCGGCTCAAAAGCGATTTTACCGTAAACTGGCGCAAGAGAAAGGGCTTTTGCTTACCGGCGGTTCTGATTTTCACGGCGACAAGCCCTATCGCGCCTCCGGGCGCGGCAGCGCTACCGTCCCCTATGGCTGCCTGGAGCAACTAAAAGCGTTTCGCTTCTCTAAGTAGCAGCCTCCCGCTTTTACCCGGCAAGGCGTTGTAAAGCGCCGCTTAGCCGCAAACCTGTTCAGAATACTCAGGGCTGATTAGAGAACATTCCGCCTGTTTTTACTGCCCTTTTCAGAATGATACTTTAGTGTTACAATAGGGGCAGCATGCCACAGGAGGGGACACGGTGGATAAAATAATCTATTCATTACAGATCACATTAATCGGTTTTACAGTAGTAATGGTTATTCTTTATCTCCTTTATGCGATTATCGCGCTTTTTAACCGTATCTTCTACCGTCCCGCAAAGGCCGAAGGGCCCGGCCCATCTGCACCCCCGCGGGAGGCCAAACCGGCAGTCTCATCCAGCCCCGGGCTTTCGCCCCGGATCGTGGCAGCCATAACCGCCGCAGTCGCCGGCTATATGCAGGCTGAAGGATCTTCTCCGGGGAAAATTACCATTACCGTACCGTCCCGGCTCAAAGGCACTGGCGGCAGTTGGGTGACCATGGGGCGTATGGGGCTGCTGAATGGAAGACTGGAACATGAAAGGTTAAGGAGGAAAGGTTTTCGTGAAAAAATTTAAAGTAACCGTCGACGGACAAACTTTCGAAGTTACAGTTGAAGAAATCGATAATCAAACCGCTGCAACCGTACCGCTTGGACAGGCTGAAACAAAGATCGCTCCGCAGGTTGAAAAGAAGAGCGAGGCTGAAACGAGCCCTGCGCCCGGGAAAGGCGAACAGCGTCCCCCCGCAGCCTCGGGAGGATCAGGCGGAACAGTTGTTCCCGCGCCCATGCCCGGCTCCATTATAGATATCCTGGTTCAGGCCGGAGACACGGTGAAAGACGGCCAGGTCCTGTTAATCCTGGAAGCGATGAAGATGGAAAACGAAATAACCGCACCCCAGGCAGGAACCATTGTCGAGGTGGCGGTGAAAAAAGGAGATACCGTAAACACCGGTGACCCCCTGGTAGTTATGGGCTAAACCGCAAAAACACGACGCACTATGGCAAATAAAAGGGGTGAAACCGATGTCTGATTTATTGGTTGATTTTGTACAGAGTACGGGCTTCTGGAACCTGCACTGGGACCAGGCCGTGATGATCGCCATTGCCTGTTTCCTGCTCTACCTGGGCATAGTGAAAAAATACGAACCGCTCCTGCTGGTACCGATCAGCTTCGGCATGCTTCTGGTCAACCTGCCGCTGGGCGACCTGATGAAACCTGAATCGGGATCGGCTATCGGCGGCCTGTTGTGGTATCTTTCCCGGGGCCTGGAGCTGGGGATCTATCCGCCGATAATCTTTCTCGGGATCGGGGCGATGACCGATTTTGGCCCCCTTATCGCCAACCCCATCACCTTACTGCTAGGAGCGGCGGCCCAACTCGGCATCTTTACTACGTTTATCGGCGCTTACCTGCTAGGTTTTACCGCCCCGCAATCGGGAGCCATCGGCATTATCGGCGGTGCTGACGGCCCTACGGCCATATTCCTGGCTGTTATGCTGGCGCCGGAACTTCTGGGTTCCATCGCCATCGCCGCCTATTCCTACATGGCCCTGGTCCCCATTATCCAGCCGCCGATTATGCGCCTGTTAACTACACCCAAGGAACGGCAGGTGGTGATGAAGCAGTTGCGGCCGGTCTCCAAAACAGAAAAAATATTATTTCCGATCATTGTCATTATCCTGACCGGGCTGCTGCTGCCGTCAGCGCTGCCTCTGCTGGGTATGTTTATGTTTGGCAACCTGTTGCGGGAATGCGGGGTTACGGACCGGCTGAGCAAGACCGCCCAAAATGAATTAAACAATATTGTAGTCATCTTTTTAGGGCTTACTGTGGGAGCCAAGGCTACCGCTTCTTACTTCTTGACTCCCGATACCCTGAAAATAATTGCCCTCGGTTTATGCGCCTTTGCCATGGGCACCGCCGGCGGGTTGCTTATGGGCAAGCTGCTCTACCTGATCAGCGGGGGGAAAATTAACCCGCTCATCGGCTCGGCCGGGGTTTCCGCCGTTCCCATGGCGGCCCGGGTCTCTCAGACAGTGGGTAAGGAAGCCAACCCCAACAACTACCTGCTCATGCATGCCATGGGTCCAAACGTTGCCGGGGTAATCGGCTCGGCCGTGGCTGCGGGGATACTGCTGTCCATGTTAGGCTAAAAGCAGGAACCTCACGCGGGTCCAGTTATGGTAACCAGAGTTACTTTAACTTAAGACCCTGTGAGGTTCCATTTCTATTATAGGCGTTTCGCAAAAAAATATACCGTCCAAAGGTATTTTTTTTTGCATAAATGCTCCGGCCTGCCTCATATGCATTATAAAAAACGGGAGGCGGAGCATAATTGGATCTGGCCACTACCATAAAAAAGCTGCTGCTGAAAAAATGGCTGAAAATTTTGCTGCTAGCCTGCGGCACCGCGTTTCTATTGGCAGCAGTGATCATGCTCTGCGATTTCTGCTATTTTTACTCCCGCACATACCCCGGCCTTTACCTGGAAACCATCGACGTGGGAAACATGCGCCTGGAGGAGGTGGAGGCGCTCCTGGATGAAAAGCTCTGGTCCCTGGAGGAGCTGCAGTTCAGCACAGCCGGCGGAGAAAAGATGACGCTGTCGCTGTCCGATCTGGGCCTATCCTGGGACAGGCAGGGAACGATGGAAAAAATTTATCGCGCCGGGCGGGGGTGGAAAGGCTATGCGGTGCGCCTGCACAGCTTGCGCACCGGCAACCCCATAATTGTCAGGGGCGAAATTAAAGTGGACGAGTTGCGCCTGGCCGGGGCCATGGCCGGCCTGGCCAAACAGCTTTATCACCCGCCGCGGGATGCCTTTTTTGAAGTAGAAGGAGAGACGGTTTCCATCATCCCGGAGCAGGAGGGCCAATACTTGAAAACAGCGGCCCTGCGGGAACTCATTTTTTATTCTCTCTATGAAGAGGAAAAAGAAATACTCCTCCCGGTGGGAGAGTGGCCGGCGGCACGGACGGCGGCCGACCTGGAAAACTTCGGCGTCGGAGGGGTCATGGCTTCTTTTTACACTGACGTTGCTGCCGGCAACCCTGATCGCGCCTACAATATTAAGCTGGGCGCTTCTGCCATTAACGCCACTTTGCTGGCCCCGGGGGAACTCTTTTCCTTCAATGAGGTGGTGGGCGAAACTACCGCCTCCAAAGGGTACCGCTACGCGCCAATAATCGTTGGCGATGAACTGGTGCCGGGCCTGGGCGGCGGCCTCTGCCAGGTATCCACAACCCTGTATAATGCCGCGCTTCTGGCCAACCTGGAGATTGTTGAGCGCCACAATCATAGCATGCGGATATCATACATCCCCCTGGGCCGGGATGCCACTGTAGCTACCGGCAGCCTTGATTTGAAATTCAGAAATAACCGCGACCACTACATCCTCATCGGGGCGGATCTGAACAACCTCAGGCTCACTTTTCGCATTTTCGGCCCGCCGATGAAAGAAAAGGTAGAAATTATTTCCAGCGGATACCAGCAAATCGCGCCTCCCATCAACTATGAATACAGCGACGCTCTACCGGCCGGGGTTACTGAAGTGGTCAAGCCCGGCCAAGCAGGCTATTACATAACCACCTGGCGCGTGGTCTACCTTGATGATCAGGAAATATCACGTGAAATGCTCTTCCGGGATTATTACAGGCCCACGCCCGCGCTGCACCGGGTGGGAACAGGGGACGATTGATCGTAAAAGCATTATTTTGTACGCGCCGGAAAAACTAACATAAACAGCACAGGAGGAGGTGGCATCCCGGTGGATGTTCGCATGCGCGTCGAAAAATGCATTGAGAGCTTTCGCCGTTCGGCTGATGAGTTGCGCGCGGCGGCCCAGGAAACAGAAAACAGCCAGGCGAAAAATGCCTTTATCGAGTCGGCCCAGAAGGTGGAAGACTGCATCCAGCAATGCCAGACTGCGATTAACCAGTTTAAGGACAAGTCCTGGTGAACAAGAAACCAGAATTCAGTATCCAGTATCCAGATTAAAAACAAAACTGTTTTGTTCTGTTGCGTCAAGACGGTGCCAAAGCACCGTCTTTTTTTGGCAAGAAGCTTTTTCTGCGCCTGGAGGAGTAGTTTTTATTAGTAAGTTAGGATATAATAGGATTCAGTGATTCTGACTTCTGGATTCTGAATTCCCAATTCCGAATCCCGCACTATTTTAACATAGTAGCTGTATGCCAGAATAAATAAGACAGTATGGGAGTGCTGCTTATGGTACGTGTTCGTTTTGCGCCCAGCCCCACGGGGGAGCTGCATATCGGTGGAGCCCGCACCGCTTTGTTTAATTATTTATTTGCCCGGGCCAACGGCGGCGTGTTTATACTCAGGATCGATGACACCGACCAGGAGCGCTCCCGCCCCGAATATGCCGCCGCCTTGCTGGAAGCACTGAAGTGGCTGGGGCTGGAATGGGATGAAGGGCCGTATTATCAATCAGAGCGTTTAAGTGAATATAACCGTGAAGCAGCCCGCCTGCTGGAAGAAGGGAAAGCGTACCATTGTTATTGCTCGCCTGAAGAGATCCAGGAGCAGCGAGAGGCGGCCCGCAAGGCCGGGAAACTGTTTCGCTACCCCGGCACCTGCCGGGACCTGTCGAAAGATGAAATGAGAGCCTACGAAGCGGAGGGGCGGTCTCCGGTGATCCGCCTGCGCGTCCCTGAAAGCGGCAACACAGTTGTTGACGATATTATCCGCGGCCGGGTAACCTTTGCCAACGACACCCTGGACGACTATATCATTGTCAAATCAAACGGGCTCCCCACCTACAACTTTGCCAGCGTGGTCGATGACCACCTGCTGGGGATAACCCATGTCATCAGGGCCGAAGAGCATCTTTCCAATACACCGCGCCAGTTGCTATGCGCCACCGCCCTGGGTTACCGCCCGCCGCGCTACGCCCACGTACCCATGATCCTGGCCCCGGATCGCAGCAAATTGAGCAAACGCCACGGCGCCACCTCGGTGGAAGAATTCTGCTCCCAGGGTTATCTGCCCGAAGCCCTGGTCAACTATATGGCCTTGCTGGGCTGGTCGCCGGGTGAAGAGGAGATCTTGACCCTGGAAGAGATGGCCAAAATATTTTCACTGGACCGAATCGGCAAAAACGCAGCCATTTACGACACGGTTAAATTAACCTGGATGAACGGGCACTATCTGATGCAGGCAGACCCGGCTTACCTCAGCAAGACGGCCTACCCCTTCTTCGAGGCGGAAGGGTTGCTGAAAGGCCCTTTAAACGAATCTCAATGGGATTATTTAAGAACAGTTATTGAAACGGTGCGGGAACGGGTTAAAACGCTGGCCGAGCTGCCGGAAGCATGCCGCTATTTTTACGAAGATGACTTCGACTATGACCCCAAAGGGGTGCAAAAAATATTTACCAAAGATGATACCGCTTTGCTGCTGCGCCAGGCGGCGGCCAGGCTCGCCCAGCTTGACCGCTTTGACTATGCTTCTACGGAAAGGGCCTACCACGATTTAAGTGCAGCGCTGGAGATATCCGCCGTTAAATTGATCCAGCCGTCCCGCCTGGCCCTGACCGGCCGGACCGGAGGACCGGAGCTATTTGCGATCATGGCTGTCCTGGGGAAAGAAAAAACTCTGCAGCGCCTGGAGAAAGCCGCCGCCTACATTGAAGCGGCACTATGACTCCGGCCAGCCGGCAAATAATCCTGGCACCAAAAAGGGGGCTGCCCAAATGACTTTAGGGGCAGCCCCTCTTTCATTAAAACCGGGGAGCTCTTAACGGGAACGGGTAGCCCCGGTAATCATAGCGCGCCTGATCCCTTAGCGTACCGCTGCCGGCCTGTTTTCAAGCAGTTCCCGGTACGACTCCAGCATCCGTTCGGCGCAATAGGAAGAAGAGAGGAGGGAGACGTTTTCCAGAGCTTTGCGGCTCATGGAACGGTGCAAATCCGGATTTTGCAAGATCTGTATAACCGCCTCAGTAAAAGAAGAGAGGGTAGGATCTGTCAGCAATCCGTCCTCTCCGTGCTGAACCGTTTCCGCCGGGCCGAAAGCGCGAATGGCCACCACGGGGAGGCCGGCAGCTTTCGCTTCGCCGATAACCAACCCCTGGGTCTCCGTCACCGAGGGAAAAACGAAGAGATCGGCGCTGGCGTAGCAGTGGACAATTTTATTCCTGGGTAAAACTCCGGTAAAGATAACCTTCTCGCCAAGTCCCAGCTCCTGGCACATGTGGCGCAACTGCTCTTCCAGGGGGCCTTTTCCCACCAGAACCAGTTTCAGGTTGGGAATAACACGCTGCACCAGTTGAAATGATTTGATTAAAAACACAACATTTTTTTCCTTGCCCAGGCGCCCCACGAAAAGTAGCACTTTTTCTCCCGGGCTGATTCCGAAATTTTCTTGCAGCCACAACGGATTGGCCCCCTTAAATTCTTCCAGATCCACTCCGGTGGGAATGGTTTTTATGGTTGCATTGACCCCAATATGGCGCAGATAATTCATCACCAGGCGGGAAGGGGCCACTACCAGGTCACAGCGGTTGCAGAAATCCCGCGCGATAATCTGCACCAGGCGGCGCGAGGCCTGTTGGGCTACGGGAAGGTAGTGGACATACTGGTCGTAGAGAGTGTGAAAAGTGAAAACCAGGGGCAGATGATAGCGTTTTGCCGCCCGGGCGCCCATTCTGCCCAGTAGAAAAGGGGAATGGACATGGATTATATCCAGGCCGATACGGCGTATGGTTGAGCCCAGTTGCACCGAAATGGGTATGGGCAGGGCAAAATCGGGCATTGTCGGTGCCGGTATGGAGACAAAGCGAAATACTTTTTCTTCGCGGGGATAATGCAGTAAAGGATAATCCGGGCCGAAGACAAAAACTTCATGGCCCCGGGCATTAAACTCCCGGGAAAACAGCTCAATCGATCTCACTACACCGCTGGTATAGGGTCGAAAGCTATCTGTAAAAACCCCAATTTTCACAGTTAATAACCTCCGTCTTTCAGGTGGGTGCAGTTGATTGCCTGAATACCTTAACCTAGTATTCCTTGAACTGTCTCCTTAATGAGTGGCAGTTACTGATTCTCTCCTGAAAATCCGTAATTTTCGACAACCGCGATCATCTGGTTAGTGCTGCTTTGCATCTCCTGGAACTCTTCTTCGTTCAAGTTATACTGCTCCCGGCCGCGCTCAATCACTTCATCCACGGGCAGAATGCGATGCTGCCAGTGACGGTGCACCCAGCTAATCCGGTAGCCGGCATCGCTAATCACAGCTTCCCCGGTGGCCGTATCCTTCTGCAGCTCTACCTGAACCATGAGGCCGCACTGGACTCCGGGGCTGGGGATATAATTTGGAGGGCCGGGGCTGTAGTGCTGATTGGTGAAAAAGTTGCCCATGGAGTAGGCGACCAGGGCTTTCCGGCCGGCCCGCTCTCCTTCCTGGACAGTGATCCATTCCAGCGGCTGGATAATATGAACATGGCTGCCCAGGATCAAATCGGCGCCGGCCTCGATAATCTGCCGGGCCCGCTGGCGCTGAAAGTCCGTGGGGGTGGTCTGGTATTCGACAGGGCCCCAGTGCAGGAGCACCGCCACAATGTCGGCGCCGGCCGCGCGGGCGCGCTCAATTTCCTGCATTAAAGGAGAAATATCCTGCATGCCGGGTATAAAGTTAATGGCATACTCATGGCCTGCCGGTACCGGAATACCATTGGTTGTCTCCGTATAGGCCAGAAAAGCAACCTTAATGCCGTTTAAATCTTTAATCAGCGGGGTCTGCTGCTCCTCCGGGGAAAGATAAGTCCCCACATTCTCCAGGCCGGCGGCCCGCAAATTTTCAATGGTTGCTTGAAGCCCGCTTATACCCTTGTCCAGGGAGTGATTAGTGGCGGTGGCAAGCAGGTCAAAACCGGCATCTTTCAAATTGGCGGCCAGCTCTTCAGGTGTATTGAAGTTAGGATAATAAGAGTATCCTCGCTCCGCTCCGGCCAGGGTGGTTTCCAGAACGCCCACAGTTAAATCGGGCTCCATCAGGTACGGGGCGATAAAGTCGAAACTGGGGCGGAAATTGTAAGATACACTGCCGTCAGCATTGACAACCTGGGCCTGTTCTACCTGATAGCGATGGCCCATAATATCTCCCACCGCCAGGATCGTCGCGGAACGGATTTCGGGTTCCGGGTCGTCCTCATTTCCGCCGTTTTCATGGGCGGGCGGTGCGGTATGGTTATTTTCGTTATTTTCATTGGCGGGAGGGGGAGGGGAGAAAAGCGTTGTTCCGATCAGGGCCAGGACCACAGCAATGATGATAAGGCCTAATAGATATCCCCGGCGCACATTATCAGCTCCTTTAACTTTAACACGTTATACATAGATTATAACATGCCCCCTTTGTTTTAGAAAGAAGTTCGCTACTGCCGGCGCCTACCGTTGCCAGGCAAGGAATAAGGGCAAGCATGTTGAAATTAGAACTAAAATAAGCGCCAATAAGCGCCTGTGTATGATGCAGGGATATTGCCAATATTTGTAGAATGTTTACGACGCCCTGGCGAATAGCAAAAATGCGAGCCTTAGCTGAAAGATTGAAGGGGGAGCCGGTTACAGTCATGGAAATAACGGTGCAATATCAGGGATTAGCAGCCCGGCAGTCCGGCTGTGAGCGGGAAACTTTTATACTGCCTCAAACAGCTACGGCAACAGATCTTTTGCAGCAGGTACTGGCCCGCCATGAGCCTTTGCAGCGGTCCAGGAGAGCTCTTTTTATGGCTGTAAATAGTAAAATATTGCCCGCACCGGCCCGGCAGGAATACAGGCTCAAACCCGGCGATCAGGTTATAATTAGCATAAAAATCATCGGCGGTTAGATCAATGAAGCCGCCACACTCCCGGGTACGCACCATGTTCTAAACAGATTCTTCTCCACATAAATTAATAAAAAGAGTACCGGGGGTAGTAAAATGGATCAGTTGACAGTGTACGGGGTAGCCTTGATACCGGTACTGGTCGGGTTAAATGAACTGTTAAAGCGCAGCGGCGTGCCGGCGCGATTTATCCCGCTCACAGCCATGGCGTTGGGTTACTTTTTTGCTTTTTACTTTCTGGCCCAGGGAGATTTTAAAAAAGGGCTGCTTTACGGTACAATACTGGGATTATCTTCCATGGGACTATTTTCCGGGGCTAAAAATACCATAGTGGCGGTGCAGCAGGTTTCCCGCAGAAAGTAAACAAAAATTTTTCTAGTTTCTTCTCTTTTATGGTGCGGGTAATTTTGCGTCAATGTCGCATAATTGCCTGTAAGGGCATGCAGAAGGGCAAATGTGGTTATTAAGCCGATTTTGCGTAATTGACGCTAAACGGGCCCGTTGAGGGACAGGCAGGAGGTGACGGCAGGTGGGCCGCTCAAAAATACCTGTGGATGTCGATCGTCTTATTCAGCTCTACAGGCAGGGATATTCAACCAGGGATATTGCCAGAGTCGTGGACGTATCCCACGACACCGTTCTCCGGCGCCTCAAGGAAGCAGGGCAGCCGCTGCGCGCCTGGCGCCTGCCCGACGAAGATTAACGGGGGAGAAGCAAGTTTTTTCATTTGTTATCATCAGCTATGTAGAAAGTTATTAAGATCTTTTTTAGTTCACATAAGATAGATTATCGGAAGTTATTTGTTGACATAAAATTGGACTTACTAAATAAAATTTTCGCGTTTATTCTCGTCACTTAAGCTCCTGCCCTCCTCCCTTTCACGGGGTGCTTACCTGTTTACATGTTTACAATTGCCGTCGTCTACCCCTTAAAAGATGGCGGTTAAATACCCGGACCTTAAGTTAATCGCTGCGATGCTAATGTATTCTTAGATAAAGCTAACGCTTAGCATCAAAATACCGGAGCAGCTACTATTGTAATTGCTTTTAGACGATTCCTGTGGTAAGATATGAAAAGATGAGAAATAAATGTAATTTATAGCTTGCTAGTTGAAAAAAGCAGCTTGCCATTTGAAAAAAGAAACATTATGTTTGATACTACTGTTTTACCCGTTCCGGTGGATCTGTTAGTTTATACTGTTCCTGAATGGAAGCATAAATCAGAAGAAAAAGGTTTTATCACTGGAATTGGCCGTCATCTTGTATGGTTAATAGAGCCAACCCAATAAAGTGCCTCCCTCCTTCCATCCTCTTTAAGCTTTGCCTGATTCTAGCCATCATTCCCTGCCGTTTTTATTTCCTTAAATGTCCCGGAGTTTACATTTTACACAGAAAGGCTTAGAAAACAGTTGACAGCAACCTTAACTCTGGTATAAGATATTGCCTAAGTTAATATGATACTAAAGGCCATGACCGGAACCAGTAGCTGGGAGAGCCTTTCGCAGAGAGCCGCCGACCGGTGCAAGGCGGCAGGGCGAACCCGGTGAACTCCTCCGGGAGCCGCCGGCTGAAATCACCGGCATGAGTGAGAGTAGGCTAGGCCGGAGACTTCCGTTAGCACAAAGAGTGGGCGGTAGAAGTCTTGCCGCCAAGAAGAGTGGTACCGCGGAAAGCAGCAGCCTTTCGCCTCTTGGCGAAAGGCTTTTTATTTGCATGCATCAAATATGCGGCTGGACGGGTGCGGCTTCCGCGGCCTCTCAGAGGAATAACATACTGTAATTTTTTAAGGAGGCGCTGAACCATGTCTGAAGCAAAACAAAGCCAAGCGGAAAAAATTATGATCTTTGACAGCACCCTCCGGGACGGCGAGCAGACCCCCGGTGCCCGGCTGAACCGGGATGAAAAACTGGAAGTGGCCCGCCAGCTGGCCCGCCTGGGAGTTGATGTTATCGAAGCCGGCTTTCCCGTCTCCTCACCGGGCGAGCTTAAAGCGGTGCGTGATATCGCGCGCCAGATCAAGGGGCCGGTGATCTGCGCCCTGGCCCGGGCGGTGCCCGGTGACATTGATGCCGCCTGGGAAGCGATCCGCGAAGCGGAGCGGCCCCGGCTACACGTGTTTCTGGGCGCCTCCGACATCCATATGCAGTATAAGCTGAAAAAAGATCCGCGGCAGTTGCTGGAGCAGGCGGTGGAAGCGGTTAAATATGCCCGCCGCTACACCGCGGATGTGGAATATTCACCCGAGGATGCCACCCGGGCCCGGGAGGAATACCTTTACGAGCTCTTGGAAGCGGTAATCAAGGCCGGGGCCACGGTAATCAACATCCCCGATACCGTGGGCTACGCCCTGCCGCAAGAATTCGGGGCGTTAATCCGCAGGCTGAAGGAAAAAGTACCGGGCTTGGATCGCACGATTTTGAGCGTCCACTGCCACGATGACCTGGGCCTGGCGGTGGCCAATTCCCTGGCGGCCATAGAAAACGGGGCCCGCCAGGTCGAATGCAATATTAACGGCATCGGCGAACGCGCCGGCAACGCTGCCCTTGAAGAGATCGCCGTGGCCCTGCGTATCCGCCAAAACAGCCTCCCCTACTACACGGACCTCAATTTCAGTGAAATCTACCGCACCAGCCGCCTGGTGAGCAAGCTTACCGGAATCCCCATTCCGGTTAACAAGGCGGTCATCGGCATCAATGCCTTTGCCCACTCCTCCGGCATTCACCAGGACGGGGTGCTGAAAAACAAGGAAACCTACGAGATAATCGACGCCTCTCTGATCGGGGGCAAGGCGGCCCAGATGTTTTTAACGGCCCGCTCCGGCCGCCATGCGGTGCAGCACCAGCTCAAGCAGTTGGGCTTTGCCCTGGAGGGAGATCAACTGGAGATAATTTACAACCGCTTTCTGGAACTGGCCGACAAGAAAAAAGAAGTATACCCCGAAGACCTGGAGGCGCTGGTCCTGGAGCATCTTTCGGCGGCGGAGCCGACCTATCGCCTCGAGTACCTGCAGACAGTCAGCGGTACCAAGAGCATTCCCGCGGCGATGATCCGGCTGAAAAAGGACGACGACACTATTCTTGAAGAGGCGGCCACCGGCAGCGGCCCGATCGACGCCTCCTACAACGCCATCAACAAAATAAGCGGCATGAATATTGTTCTGGACAGCTACCGGCTCAACGCGTTGACGCACGGCCGCGACGCCCTGGGTGAGGTTAACGTAAAGATGTCTTATAACGGCAAAACCGTTACCGGCCGCGGCACCAGCACCGATATCATTGAAGCCAGCGTCAAAGCCTACCTTAACGGCCTGAACAAGATGTTGAAGCTGAACGGGAATGAAAACGGGAACTGATAACCTTCTCCTCTCCCTATACAGAAATTAGTAGCCGGGAGAACCGGGAAAGCAGGCTTTGGGCGGTCTAAAGGAATCCAGAATTCAGAACCCATAAGCCAGAGAAAAAAAAAGTCAGGACTCCAATACCCCCACCCTGCCCTCGCGGGGGAGGGCAGGGTGGGGGGCGCATGGATTAACTTCCCCAAAGTTTAAAGTTGTTCTTCTTCCATTTCCCAGAAGCGGGGATAGGGATAGCGGTTGGGCGGGATTACCTCCTCCTCCCACTCCTCCTCTCCACTCTCCTCACTCTCTTCTACCGCTTCGTCTTCCGGCGCAGGGTCAATATGCTGGAAATGCTCAATCTTCCGCCCGTGCAAAATACCGTCAGCGCTCCAGGGTACCTTCACGCAGACCAACCCCTCTATCTGATGATAGGGCTAGTATGCGGCAAATTTTTTGAGATCATGCGTTAATCCGCAGGCTATACCAGCACCCTCCACTCCCTCTCAAGAGGGCCATAGCCCGGACGGTTAGGAAAAAGTGCGAGGCGGCGGGAAAGCCGGATCTCTCGAAGTAAATAAAAAGCGATTGCCCTCGAATCCGCAGGTATTCCAGCAACCGGTCAATCGTTCTTCAAATGTTCTGTTTTTAGTTTTACAAATTGTTCGACGGTGGATAATTGTCCTGAGTGCGGTGTATGGACCGGTGGTGTATCTGCAGGAGGAGGCGGTATAGGAGGCAAGAGCGGCGCCGCCTCTTTATCCCCGGGCTGTGCTCCAGTTTTGGCGCCGCAGGAAAAGCAGAATTTGGATTCTTCGGGAAGCTCAACGCCACAGTTAAAGAAGGTTGAGAAGCTACTGCCCGCTCAGGGTGCCGATTCCGCTTCAACCCAGGCTGTGCCGTCCCATTTCAGCCAGATGCCCGTATAGTGCAACTGCCACCAGGTCCCCCCGGCATCCTGAAACCGCAGCCGGTTCACCTCTTGTTGGAATTGTTCCAGGGAGATCGACCCGGCTTGAACCAGGCCGTTCAACCGGTCCTATTCCTCTTTTAGGGCGGAAAAGCGTTCCTCCGGGGCGTCCGGCTTCTTACGGGCAACAGGTTTCTCTTTCTCTTTGGAAATGTCGGAGGAGATGGCGACCAGGTTGCCGGCCGAATCATAGCTATAGCACTTCCCGGCTTCGCCGTTAAGGGAACCGGAATAAAATGCAGGTGATCATCAATAATGCCACCTGGATTGGTTATATTTACGTTGCGTTTTATGATTATATATTATGTCATGATCAAGATAATTTCAATGCCAGCCTAGAAAGCGGGACAATGACGAACACTTGTTTTTTGATCAGGGCTATGGTATAATGCTGGAAAATAAGGAGAGATGTTCATGGATACTCTAAGCCCGCGGGAAACGCAGGTGCTGGAATTTATAAAGAAAGAGGTGGCCCGGTGCAATTACCCGCCCTCGGTGCGGGAAATTGGCAAAGCCCTGGGCATCCCCTCCACTTCCACGGTGCATAGCTGCCTTGCCTCGCTGGAGGCCAAAGGTTATATCCGGCGCAGCAGCACCCGCCCCCGGGCCATTGAGCTTCTGCAGCGAGCCGGTAACGGAGAAGGCCAGCGCTGCTTTTTTGCTCCGCTGATCGGCCGCATCACTGCCGGGCATCCCATCCTGGCCGAAGAAAACCGTGAAGGCTACTTCCCCGTCCCTCCCGAAATTGCCCCCGGCAGCAACTGTTTCGTCCTGCGGGTACAGGGTGACAGTATGACCGGCGCCGGTATTTATGACGGCGATTACGTGATCATCCGCCAGCAACAGACAGCGGAAAACGGTGAGATTGTGGCGGCCCTGTTGGGCGATGAAGCGACGATCAAACGTTTTTTCCTGGAAAAAGAGGGCATCAGGCTTCAACCGGAAAACCCGGCTTATGACCCGATCCTCACCCGCGAGGTGGAAATCCTCGGTAAAGTAGTAGGCCTTTTCAGACGGCTCTAGGAGCTCTCCCATACCGCCTGGGCGGCCCTGCAGGTGCCCCAGAGGGCGTGCGGCAGCGTCAACCCCCCCTGCAAAAAAACGGCGTACGGCTCGCGCATCGGCGCATCGGCGCTCAATTCTCCTGAAGCTCCCTGATAAAAAGTACCGGCAGCCATGATCACCGGATCAAGATAACCGGGCAGGGCGGCTGGCTCCAGGGTAAGATGGGGCTCCACCGGAGAGGCGGATTGAATAGCCTGGCAGAAGCGCAGCACCTTTTCCCGATCCTTCAGCACGATCACCTGAACAATGTCACCCCGCGGATCATCAACGCGGGGCCTGGCCTGGTAGCCCATCTCCTCAAAAAGGGCGGCGGCAAAAACCGCGTTTTTCAGGGCGTTTTCCACCAGCACCGGGGCCATAAACAGGCCCTGGAACAGGTTGCGCTTGGCGGTGGTGGCGCCGAGGTTGCCGTAAAGGCCCGGGGCAGTCAGGCGCGCTGCCATCTTGTGAATCAACTCCTCGCGCCCTGCAGCGTAACCTCCGGACGGCGCCAGCCCTCCACCGGGATTTTTGATCAGGGATCCCACCGCCAGGTCTGCCCCCGCTGCCGGCGGCTCTTCCGTTTCCGTGAACTCACCGTAGCAGTTGTCCACCAGTACCCACGCCTTCGGGAAGATACTTTTCACCTGCCGGATAATTTCCTTTAATTTTGAGATGGTCAGGGAGCTGCGCTCCAGGGAATAGCCGGCCGATCTCTGAATATAGGCCAGCTTCGGTTTGAGCCCCGCTCCCAGGGCGCCAAAGTCGGGCAGGCCCTCTGCTGTTAGCGGGAGGAAGTGGGAAGTAATGCCCCATTCCTTTAAGGTCCCCTCCTCCTTTCCCCGGTCACCGGTTACCGCCTGCAAGGTGTCATAGGGTTTTCCGGTCAAGAAGAGCAGCGTGTCGCCGGGCCGCAGCAACGCGAAAAGGGCCGTGGCCAGGGCGTGGGTGCCGGAAACCATCTGCGTGCGCACCAGGGCCGACTCCGCCTGGAAGGCGGCGGCAAAGGCCTGCTCCAGCTTCTCCCGGCCGCGATCGTTATAGCCGTAACCGCTGCTGTCCTGGAAATCCTCTTCGCCCAGCCTGGTCTCCTGCAGCGCTTTTAAAACCCGAAGCTGGTTGCTGAAGGCAACCGTTTCAATGGCCGGCCACCTTTCTTCCGCCCGCGCGAGAGCACGGCTTGCCAGGCTCGCCAGCTCCGGCGGCAAAGACATCTGCTCAATCAGGTTGTGGCTTTTCTGCATCATCGTTCATCCAGCCCCTTTCCCGGTGCGACCCGTAATCTGTGGAGGCGACCTCTTGCGGTGGAGCAGTAAACGGCAGCAGCAGTTCAGCCAGCGCCGGATCTACCCGTGCCGTGATCACCATGCAGTTGCTCCGGTAATCCAGCTCTTTCACAACACCCTGCCGCCGGATCCGGTTGAGAAGAGTGCTCTGCGTGTAGGGCAGGTATATTCTCATCTGCTGGTGCTCCGCTTCCAAAGTGCTGCTTATCCGTTCCCGCAGCTCTTCCAACCCGGCCCCGGTGCGGGCAGAAACGAAGCTGCAGCCGGGGTAGTAGAGCTGCAGCCGGCCGGCATCGAACTGGCCCTCCAGGAGGTCTATTTTAT
>JAKPEE010000115.1 GCA_029552125.1 Bacillota bacterium
GCAAAAACAGGCCTGGCCCCGGCCCGGGCCACGGCTCCGGCAGTAGCAAAAAAGGTAAAGGGCGTGGTAATCACTTCATCACCGGGACCGATATCAAGAGCCAGCAGCGAGAGATAAAGCGCATCGCTGCCGTTGGCCACGCCGATGCCAAACTTGACACCGCACAGCCGGGCAACTTCTTCTTCAAAAGCGCTGACGTTTTCACCTAAAATGAACTGCCCCTTTTCAATCACCGAAGTCAGGACTTTCATCAGCTTATCTTTCAGCGCCGCATTTTGGCGGGTCAGATCAAATGAAGGTATCTTGTAAAGCTTGGAACAATTTTGCACCGTATATTACCCCCGCTTGAATTAAATAATTAGTTATTTTTCATCGGTAGCTTTATGGAGAGCAGGAGTGCCGGCCAAAAAGTAGTGGCGGGCAAAGACGACCAGAACCGACAGCATCAGACCCAGCAGCACTGCAGCAACAAGGTATAATTTTTTATTGCTGGAAACAAGGTCGGCCGTTTCATTTTGATCATCTATCCAAAGATCAATATCTACTGGCGCATTCTCCTCCATCTCCTTTAAGTCAAAGTCGAGGAGCTTCAGTTTAACCAGGCATGCGGCTTTCTCTTCAAGAAGCCTCTTGTAAATGGGGTCCTCCTCTAACAGCTCTGTGATCCGCTCGTCCCGGGACAGCAGGTATTCCGCCGCCGTTTCATCAAGGTAGGCCAGAAGGTTTTCATAGCGCTCTCTTTCCGTAATCATCTGCTTTAAGCGATATTCACTTACCGTCTCAATGACGGCCGCCCCAATTTGCTTAACCGAGCGAACACAAATCTCTGGATCGGCATATTCAACCCTGATCTGTACTAAAGTTTCGTTTTCAATACTCACCTCTGCCGAACGTGCCAGGAGCTCCGGATCTTCCGCCAGGTCTTTAACCGCCCCGGCAACCGACTGGTTTTGTTCAATCAGCGCGGTTATCTCTTTGCCTTTGACCTGGTACGGGGCCAGGTCCAGCAGCACGCTATACTCGTAAGAAGGGGTGATCATAAAGAAAACATAGAAAACAGCGGCTAAAGCAAAAACGGCAGTAATCACCAGGATGATATATTTTCCCTGCCAAAGAACCTGGAATATCTCTCTGAGATCAATTTCATTTTCCATAGCTCGCCCTCGCATTGTAGTTTTGATATGCCGTTATCCTATCAAACATTCGACAGATTTTTATTAAACCCTTTATGCCCTTCAAGGAATCTCTTGCCGGTGATCCGAGGGCAGCGGTTCGGTGGAAGACGGGGGCGGCGGGCTCTCCTCAACCTCAGAAGGCTCTTCCGGTTTGCGAGGTCCCGGTAGAGAGATCTGGGGCAACGGCGCCACATTTACACCAAATATTTCTTTGATCAGGCTTACCCGTGCTTTCTCGTCAATTACCCAGAAGTTCAAAGCATCAATGTTCCCCCACGGCGCATACTGCATCTCCCCGGCAAACACATAGGCCTTAATGGTATCGGGCTCCACCCTGGTTCCAAATAAAGCCAGGGAGGAGATCTGTCTTAGAGAAAGATTCGTCTCCACGTTTTCCTTCAATGTCCGGTAGAGCCCGGGCAGCTCGTTTAAGCGTCCCTGGGTGCGCAGCTGCCGGAAGGCGGCAATCAGGATCTGCTGCTGTCTTTGTGAGCGCTCCAGGTCTCCCCCGGTGGCGCGATAGCGCACGTAATAGAGAAATTTTTTGCCGTCCAGATGCTGGTAGCCCTTTTCCAGAAGCAGGCGGCCGCGGCCCATATTAGCCCTGACCTCGACATCCACATCGTAGTAAAAGCCGCCCAGCTTATCGACTATCTCCGCCACCCCGTCCATATCCAGGCTGACATAGTAATGAACGGGAATGCCGCCCAGGAAATCCTCAATGGTTTTCAAAAGGGTTTCCATGCCGCTGCGGTGAGGGTCTGCCACCCCGGGGCGGTCGTGGCCGTACATGTAGGAGTGATTGATCTTATCGTAACCTTCTGTCCCGTTGATTTTTACATAGCTGTCCCGCGGGATGTTTACGATTGAGACAGAATTTTGATCCAAGTTAATTGCCGCGATCATGATCGTATCCGGGCGATAGAGCCGGTAGTACTTATCCCTGGCCGCAGTCCGATCAAATCCCAGCAGGGCTATGTTCACCACTTTTTGATCAAAATAGAGGTGCCAGTCTTCTTCAGTAAAAGCATCTGCGGGATCCGAGATGTGCCTCCATAGGGCCACCCCTCCGAGGAGCAAAAAGGCGGTAATTATACCGGGAAGCAGCACGTATTTGATCAAAGCTCTTCTATCTGTTTTTAAGGATACAATTTTCTTCAACATGGCCGTATTATACACTTAACCAAATTTTAACTCAATGACGCCCGGGTCACATAAGCAAGCCCGGCCCGGACAATTAAGCGGTGAGTGCCGCGAACATTTTTCGGGTGGCACGTCTGCAGGGTTAAAGCGGGATATTCGGTGGAAGCGATAACACTCCAATCGTCAGGCGCAACAATTTTAACCCACTCGGTCCGGTAAACAAAACGATAGCCTTCCACGTCGAGGTAGATCTCGTCTCCCTGCTTAAGCTGATCCAGATCGGTGAAGAAGCCCCAGCGGGAGCCGCGATGTGCCGCGATGGCAACATTGCCCGACTCGGTACTGGGCAGATCGCTCATCTGGAAGTGAACCGGCCCCTTGTCGAGCAGGTCCATATCAAAAACATCACCAATCTGCACGACCAGGTCGACATTAATCTTCGGAATGATGATCCGCATCGGCTGCCTCTCTGTAACAACAACTTGGTCAAAAGTGTCGGAGCCGCCGGGAATCTCGTAAAAAGTATCTTCATAGGCCTTCTTGAGCTGATGCTGGTAGTAGGCAGTCCGTGCTTTTTCATAGGCGGTATAACCCAGCAATGCCAGCCCGCAGCCGATCAAAAGGAGACCCAGCCACTGCCAGATTTTTCTCTTTGGCTTTTTTTCTTTTTTAGATTGCAAGCGGGGAAGCTCCTTTCTTGCACCCGAATATACATCCATATACCGCAAAATTCAATCTTTAACCGTCCGCGGTTGGATGGCGGTTAAGATCTTGCTGAACCCCTGGTAAAGGTCCTCGAAATCAAGTTCGTCCGGAAGGATGGTGATTTCTTTGGCGGGGCCGGTGATTTGAGCCGCCGTCTCAGCCATCTCGGGGCCGCCAACGATAATCGATTCAGCCCGGCAATATGCTTTTAGCGTATTGCGCCTGACCGGAAACACAATATTTTTCAGCAGGCTATTCCTGGAATCGATGAAGGAGCTGTCAATCTCCCTTATCTCTATAACCAGCGGTACCCTGTAAAAAGAGCTTAGCTTCCAGGCCGACCAGGCCAGGGCGGGCGGAGGCGACGAGGCCAGCACCAGGTCCGGATGCGGCAGCCTGCGTCCCTGCCGGTAAGCCTGGCGGGCAAAATCGGATGAGATGCGGCGCCTCTGACCCGGTTTCATTTCCCGGCTGCAGCCTAGATTAAAGGTAACTATGGCCATGCCGTCCTGCTGCAGCAGCCCGATCTTTCTCTGCCCCAGCGTCAGCCCCAGCTCGGAATTGGCGGTGATAACGGTTACCTGGTGTCCCTGTTTAACCAGCCGGCGGCCGATCTCGAAAAAACGTCTTCCCGGAGAAGAATCGTTAATTGCAAAATACTGGTGTAAAATTAAAATATGCAGCTGTCCGGCCTCCTTGGAGCGATTTATTGGCACAACTTTGTTAATTCCACAAATTAAGATATTCCCCTGCTTAATTTACCGGTAGAAAATATTTACTGCCATTGTTTTATATCGCCACGGCGATATTTTACGTTAGGGTCACGTTTGCGCAAGTTTATAGGCAAGACCGGTGATATCGCCGGCGCCCATTACAATTATCATATCGCCGGGCTGAGCCCAGTCCAGGGCAAGGCGGCCCAGCTCATCCATGTCATCGCTGCAGTAGACCTCCCGGCCTTCAAGCTCGCCAATCCGCCGGGCCAGCGCTGCCGAGCTGATTCCTTCGTGCGGTTTCTCGCCGGCGGGGTAGATCTTATGCAGCAGGACCAGGTCGGCATTAGCAAAGGAGCGGGCGAACTCTTCAAAAAAGTAATCTGTCCGGGAATAGCGGTGCGGCTGGAAAATGCAGCAGACCCGCCTGGCAGCCGCCCGCGCCGCCTGCAAGGTTACCTTGACCTCGGTGGGATGATGGGCGTAATCATCGATGATCGTAACTCCCCTTACCTCGCCGATAATTTCAAAACGCCGCTTGGCCCCGCGGAAGCCTTTTAATGCGCCGGCGCACCGCTCCAGGTCCAGGCCGAGCTCTGCGGCCACGGCCAGCGCGGCCACGGCATTGCTCACATTATGGCGGCCGGGCACCTGCAGGGTCACAGGAGCGGGCAGGGGTTCATTATGGCGGTAGAAGGTAAAGCTT
>JAKPEE010000139.1 GCA_029552125.1 Bacillota bacterium
GCTTTCCAGAGATATTACGAATTCACGCTCTTGATATGTTGCTTCATCGAGAACCTGCAGGCTGCGCTCGTATAAAATTCTATGTCCCGGGAAACTCTCCCTGCCTGGAAGAGGAAAATGGGTGGATGGCCATTCAGGGCGTCTCCGAAGCGCTGTTCCCCCCAAAAGAAAAGTCCGGAAACATGCTCCCGGGCCAACTAAGTCTCTGCAAAGCAGGATCAGAAGGTTACATATAAACTGATCGTGTCCAGCTTATATTCCACGCCGTCCCACTGGCCGTCTGAATCTGAAACCTCCTGGCTAAAAAGAAGCCGTAACATTAAGCGGTTGTAACCTTTGTCAATGCAGGTCTGCAACATTTTGACGATATGATACCCGCTATCCCCGGCCGTGTAGGCGTGGGTAATATTATAGCTGGTATAGTTGCCGATGGTAGTGCCGGGCAAGGAATAGTGAGCAAGGGCCAAGGGTTCGCCGCCCCGGTCTCCCCAGCTCGCGATATTCAGGCTCAGCCCGTTAGTACCGTGCATAAAAGATGGATTGCCCCAAACTATGGGCTCGTCCAGGCGCAACTCCCCGGTTTTAATGATAACCCCTGCCAGATTGCTGATATCGAAGCAGACAAAGCCGCGCACGATCTTGTTGGTGTTGCTGTCACCGGCGAAGACGCAGGCCGGCGATCTGACCTCCTGGTCCTTGATGATCCGCCCGCTTTGCGCGGAAACGGGCGAGAGCTGCATGTAGCCCACGGGCACCTGCTTGCTCAGCACCGCCTCGCCGCCCTTGCCGTCGCGCACGACCACGGACAGCTGGGGATCGCCCGGCGCATCAGGGGCCTTCCAGGATATCGGGTTTACGTTGAGGTTGGCAACCGTTCCCCCCGTAACGCTCCACTGGTAGGTCAGGTTGTCGCCGTCCGGGTCGCTTGCTTCCGCGGTCACGGTATAGCTTTCGCCCGTGCGCAGCAGGTCGTGTGAAATGACAATTTTGCTGATCACAGGCGGCCGGTTCCCCGCGGCCGGCGGTTCGGATTCACCGCCGGGTGTTGGCTCACCAGTATCACCGGAATCATCGGTGCCATCGGTATCATCACCGGAATCATCCGGAATCTCCCCCACCAGTTCCAGAGTGACGCTGGCTTTTCCCTCGGAGTTTTCGGCCACGGCCACCAGGGTAAAGCTTTCCCCCTTTTCCAGCAGCAGGGTGACCCGGTTTCCTCCCACTTCCTCCGGGTCGTCATAGCGGTTGAAGGTAATCTCCGGGGCTGGGTTGCCCGTGGCTACCGCTTCCACTTCGAAAAGGTATTTGCCGCTTTCCTCATCCGGTTCAGGACCCCGCAGCAGCTCCAGGGTTACCTCCGGAACGCTCTTTGTGCCCATGACCATATCTTTTAATGGGCTAATGAAAAAAACCAGGGCCAGGAGCAGCAAAATAATAACCGCGGCCAGGAAACCGATCAATGTCTTCCGGCTGGCCCTTCCTGTTTGTTGGGGTTCATTACGCTCTTATTCCATTATTTGCCTTCCTTCAAAAAAATGACGACCCCTATGGTCGTCTTGTCGGTCTTAAGCCCGGCACCGGCGGCCAGGTATTTACTTAAGCAGGATAAAATTATCACAAACATAGAGAAATATCAATATTTTTTTGAAGCCATGTGATCGGACAGTGATATTGTCACCATATAAGCGGTCTGAGATAATGTCACCATTATGGGAGGAGACATTTTCTTGAAGCCGAAGGAAGCCAGGAGAGTTAACGTAGTGGAACAGTTGGTAAAAGGAACGATCACGGT
>JAKPEE010000043.1 GCA_029552125.1 Bacillota bacterium
ATGATACAGGGATACTAAAGATTAATCATGGTACTGTAGGCTGCTGTTTAATCAAAATTTAGCTTTTATGCGCCCTATGTTATGGGTTAATTAATAACGGCACAGCTGATTTTAGCTTTAATAATCACACAGGCTGCTAGCTTTGGCTGCTTTCCAGATTTTTGCCCATGCCGTGGGAGACGGCAAAGAGGGCGGCCTGGGTGCGATCTTCCAGCTCGAGCTTGGCCAGAAGATTGGAGATATGTTTTTTCACCGTATTTTCGCTGATGTAGAGGGTTTGGGCCATATCCCTGTTGCTTAACCCCGCCGCCAGGCAGTGCAATATTTCCACTTCTCTGCTGGTGAGCTTGCTTAGGGGATTCTGGCCGTTGTGGTTGAGGTAGTAATCCATGGCCTGGGGATCAAAATAGCGGCGGCCCCCGGCCACCACCCTGATGGCGGTGATCAACTCTTCGGGCAAAGCATCTTTCAAAATGTAACCTTCCACCCTTTCCGCGAAGGCGGTGGAAATCTCCTGGTAGGAGGCATACGAGGTCAGGATAACATAGCGGCAACCGGGGACCTTTTTGCGGCACTGGCGGATTAGTTCAAGCCCCCCGCCGCCGGGCATCCTCAGGTCCACCACGGCCAGGTCCGGCCTGGCGGCTTTAATTATGGCTATCCCTTCTCCTGTAGATGAAGCTACACCGGCCACTTCCATGTCCGGCTCCCCGCTGATAGCCTGTTCCAGGCCGCTGCGCACTACCGGGTGATCGTCCACAATTACTATCCGCATGCCAGCACCTCCTGCCGGATAATGTTGTAGGCCTGTTGCTCCGGCATTCCCTCCAGGGTTATCCTGGTACCGCTGCCGGGGCTGCTTTCAACTGACAGCCTTGCGCCGAGCAGCCGCGCCTGCTCTTTCATGTTGATCAGGCCGAGCCCGCAGCGGCCGTTTGGCTCCAGCGCCTGCGGGTTGAATCCCCGGCCGTCGTCGCTTATTTCCAGCCTGAGGCTGCCGTTTTGGACTGCCAGGTTGATTTGAATATTTTTACAGAAACCGTGGCGGATGGAGTTGGCCGTGGCTTCCCTGATGATACGGTAAAGGGCGTTTCTGGCGGCCGGCTTGACGGCCACCAGGGAGTCTTCACCACAGTGAAAGGTCACCCTGACATCATTGAGCTGCCCCAGGTTATAAAGATAGTTTTTGATTTCCTCGATAAACGGCTGCCGGTTCTTTTTCAGTGAACTTAAGTTATATATGGAGTCGCGCAGGTCGCGCAGGCTTTGCTGCGCTGTTTTTTTGCATCGCCCGGATCCGCTGCTGCAGCTCTTCGCCGAGCTGCTGCTGTTTGATCAGGCAGTCCAGGCTGTAGACCAGGCCAAAGATATTCTGGGTAACCTTGTCGTGAATCTCCCCGGCGATGCGATCTTTTTCATCGTTAAGCATTAACTCTTCGGCCAGGATCTCCATGGAGCGCTTCTCCAGGATGACCGCGCACAGGTCGGCCAGAAAGTGCAGGGTTTTTTCTGTTTCCGAAAGGTTCCGGTCTCCGTGCTGGTAGGCGGAAAGCACCCCGTACACAGTGGTATTAGACCGGATCGGTACCGTGACCAGGGCGCCCCGGCCTCCATGGCCATCGGGGAGAAAAATAATATCGGCTTTCCAGTCCGTGCTTCCCCTGGTGAATAATTTTTTTACGTGTGGGTACCAGGTTTCTTCATCAGGCTGCCGGCGGGGTCCCCGGACCGCGTAGAAGACTTTTTTATGCGCTGTTTTCAGCCCCAGCGCTATCTCCAACCAGACGATCACTTTGATGGCCCCGGTTAGCGCCTTGCTGTAAGAGGCGAAAAGGTTGACAATTTCTTTGGGTTCGCTGGAATGGGAGACAACCTCCACCGACTGGTAGAGAGACTTGATATGTTCGAACTGTTTGGCCATGACCTCCGCTTGCCGGCATAGTTTGCCGATCAGGTAATTGAATAACTGTGCGATCAAAGTGATCAGGATAAAGATGAGAATGAAATTGGAGCGATCCGACCACAACGGCAGGTCAGGCTCCAGGCTGTAAAGGCGGAAACGGTGCAGGGAAAAGGCCAGGGCCAGGAAAGCCGCGGCAATGCTCCAGCAAAAATAGTGCGGCAGCAGGGTTGCAGCGGCGAGGATGGGGTTGATGGCATACCAGAGAAAGGGGCTGTCGAGCCCGCCGGTTAGAATAAGGATAAAGGCGAGCCCCGCCGTCTCGATGGCGACCAGGGCATGCTGCATAAACTTTCCACCGCCGGCCTTAAAGAGCCTGGTAAAGATGATGGCTTCACAAAGCAGGCTCAAGGAGACCCCTGTTTTTAAAAACCACGGGGCTGCCGGCGGCCCGCCGAAATAGAAGAGAGAGGTGATCAGCAGCGAACCGTAGCGGTAGTAGTTCAGGACGGTGCCGATGTTTTGGCTGTCCCCGGGGTATAGTTTTTTAATCAAAGGCCATAGGTTTGGCAAAAAGCATCACCTTTCTTCTCTTTTTTAAGATGGCCGCGCCGCTTGTGAACCGCCATGGTTTTGCTTAAGCTCATGGCGAGCCACAGGCGAAGCAATCTTGTCACTGTGCCCGTATTTCAGACGGTAAAAGTACATGGTTTCACCGTCCAGGACAAAGTAGCCGGCCATGGCGTTATCGGTATCCTTTTGCGAAACCACTTCGATCACCGGCTTTTCCAGCTCGTCGGCCAGGCGGGCCAGCTCTTTATATTCTCTTACTTCCACCTTGAATATGCTTCCTGTGTCCCTGATCACATCGGCCCTGACCAGCCTACCACCAAGTTTTTTGCGGATTTTCTCCAGTTCGCGAGGCTGCTTGTTTTTGGCCGGGTGGACGTTGTTCTTAACGGCTTCCATGTAGTAACTGCCTGAAGCCATGGCGACCAGCAGGGCCAGGGATGGAAAAAGCAACTTGCCGGCGGAAACGGTAACCGGAAGGCCGAAAAAGCGGACATATTGCGGGGCTTCACCGGCCGGGGAAGCAAAAGTGGCTTCTTTAAACATTTGGTTGCCCTGCGGTATAATCAGCGGGCCGTCAATAATAAAGAGGAATTCTGCCTGCAGGGGGGTGACCGGCGCAGTATGATCTGCTCCGGCAGCAGTGGGCTCCAGCATGCTGCTGATAACCAGGACCAGTCCTTCGCGCGGCCTCACCTGCACCTCTTCAATGATCGCCTCGGCCAGCGCTGTAGCCTCCTGCAGGGGCAAATCAAAATTGGCGTTATAGGTGAGGGTGTTGTTTTCTGTTCGGGCGCTGCTGATATCCGGCTCAAAGGGGAGCTCTTTTTCCCACCGCCCCGGCGAGCGAAGCCACAAGTTGAGCCGAAAGTCTCCTTCAGCGGTGCCGCCTTCGCCGGCAATGATTTCCCCGGTCACCTGCACCGTGATTTTTTTTGTCAGGGCGCTGAAATAGCTTTCATTCCCGGATGGCAACCATTCCGTCTCCGCGGGATAGAGGATCGATTCTTTGGGATAAACCTGATAGTCATACTCGATTTTCTGCTGCAAGAGTGTGTTCCGGCCGGCGGGGGTTGTGGCGGGATAGGCAAAAGTATAGACAGTCATAAAGCCGAAATAGAGGAACAAGATCGCTAAAACCGGCAGGATTAGTTTGCGCAGGGCCTTTATTTTTAGTTTTTCATGCAATTTCTTCACTCCAATTGTTAAAGATGGTGCCCCGGGAGCGCCAGTACTGGGGGCAGGCGCTGATCATCAAAGGTTCATGAACCTTGTTGATCGACGGAATGTCGATCGCCTTTACCATCAGAGCCCTGCGGGGGGTTGTTTTCTTCACTTTCTTTATGATCAGTCAAGTTTTCTGTGCCGCCCGCCGGCGGATTTTCAACCGGATCAGCCGGAGGCCCATTCCCGCCACCGTCTTCCTCTCCAGGTTCACCGTTTTGTTCAACTGCTTCCCCTTCGCCGCCGGCTTCCAGGGTGGCCTGCTCCAACCGGGGTACCTCCAGGACAGTTAACGGCAGTGTTTTTTTAATTTCAGCCCGGCCGCCGTCAAACCTGGCCGATAAAATTAGCTCCAGGGAAATCGGGCCCGGGGTGCAGTCACCGGAAACCTCAAGCCAAATATCGTCACTGTCCCCCGGGGCCAGGAGAACATCCACAGCGTCTTCACCCAAAGATATGCCTTCATGGGAACATTCCAATTTGTAGTTAATATAAACGCCCATATTGTTGGTTAAGGTAAGAGCTTTTTTACTGCTACCCTGTTCAATTTCCAGGTTTTTAACCGGAACCAGCGAGAGCATTCCGTGGGGGTTGGCGATATTGAGGGAGACCGGATTTTCCACTATGGCGCCGGTGTAGGCGTTGGCGTAATAGAGCCCCACCACGGCCAGGGTGAAAAGTAACACCAGCAAAACAATTCTCTTCATCATATTCGCCACCTTGATCGTAATAATGTATCCCTAAATGGCTCAAACGCTTTTTTAGCTTAAACTTACGCCGCGCAAGCTCCTGGCAATGATCTTGAGCAGGCGCTAACAAAATTTTCCATAGCTGTGCCTGATCAGGCGGCCCACCGTTGCGGTTATTCTATCTAAGCATATGATTGCATGATGAGGTTTATTGCTGCTTCAACGTTTAATTTTCGAGCAGCGCCGTGAAAAGGGAAAGGGGCTGCCCCAGGGGGGCGCCCCTTTTTCCCGGTTTCTGTTGGACAATCATAATTGGTAACGGGCCAGGATTCTGCCTATCCCTTCATATCCTCCACCATGGAGACAATGGGGTAGAATTCATTATAATGTTTTTGGATAAACAGGGCGCTGCGCTTTTTATATAAACGGTCGGCAAGTTTATCTGCTATGGGCAGGATGATCCGTTCATGAGCGCACAGGACTGGAGAAACGCGATCGATACTTCCTGTGGCCTGCTTATTGAGGCACCCGCAATAATGATTGCAGCGAGCCCTTACAGCGCAGTCAAGGCAGGTGTCCTTCTCCCTTTCATTTTGCCGGTACAGTTTCTCACGCTTCTCTTCGTCAACACCTGTTTTCACGCTGCCGATGGAATATTCCTCATCACCCACGAATTGCACGCAGGGATACAAAAGTCCGTCAGGGGCCACCGATAGCTGCTTTTTCCCCAATTCGCACCGCTCGTGGCAGTAATTCTGCCTGTTAATATGGGAGCTTATCTTTACCTCGAAAGGGCTTAAGTAGAACTTTTCTTCGGCCATGGTGAGGCGATAGTAAAAATTGGCCAGAAGCTGATACTGGCCGGCCAGTAGCGTCATATGCTTATCCTCCCAGGCCGCGGCATAATTTAAGGAGCAGATGATATAACGAAAGCCAAGGTGGTAAAGGTATTTAACCGAATCGGCGTAATAACGGACCGTATCCGGATTGACCGTCATCAGGACCGGAGCATAGGGACGGGCGGCTAAAAGCATTTTTGCCTTCCCGTCAAGGGTCTCGAATGTCCCTTTGCCCCCGGTATCCTTCCGGTGTTTATCATGGGCTGCTTCTACTCCGTCATGGCTTAAGGCGATAAAGAGGTTGTTTTTCAGTGAGTAGGCCAAGAATTGTTCATCGATAAGCAAACCATTGGTTGTAATCCGCATCACTGATATTTTCATAGTATGTTTCCAGGCCGGTTGCTTTATCCTTAAGGATTACCGTCCCCGGGTCTGCGCCTGCCGCCGGTACCGCCGCTGCGAGCACCAGGCCAAGCAGCAAGACGGCGAATACAACACTACATTTTTTTCTCCACAACAATCTTTTCATCCCTTCAGACAAATTTTTGTATATGGATCACATATTTACCGTTTTATTCTAAAATCCTTTTGTTTACTCTATTTTTATACAGTCCAAAATTTGTTGAAATGAAGCTCTGCCGCCCAGCATTTCAAAGTGCAAACATCGCCTAAGGTTTAATTATTATTATTTTGATCGCCCGGTCTGGATGCATCATGGCGGGCTTCCGCCGATATAGATGTAGTAAGAAAATTTTAAAGGGTGTTTTCTTTGAGTGACCGGCAGTTCGATACGCTTTTTTTTAGCGTCTCCAGCGGCGCCAGCCTTCTTTTTGTGGCGGTGATGCTGTTTACCGGGAATCGTGTTGCCGTGGAAAATTTCTCACTGGCCGCCCAACTGGCAGCGGTGGCGGCCTGTGTTATACTTTACGCCATCGCGGTAAAGCTGCTTTTTGTCTACCAGATCTGGTCTGCCCTTCCGGCCGGGACTGCCCGGGTGACACCGCTTCAGGCAGCAGGTTTCCTGCTTATCCCCCTGTTCAATCTTTACTGGGTTTTCGTAGCCCTGCCGGGTTTTTGCCGCCTCTTTAACCGCTACCGGGAAAAAAAGGCACCGGGTATCCCAAAGTTGCCGGAAACCTTATTTCTGGCTTACGGATTTGTCTGGGTTCTTGTTCCTGTGGCGGCGGCAGTTGTCCCTTCTGCGGCGCTAACTCTTGCCGCCGCCGGCTGGATAATTTTTATTTTAATCGTGCTGGAAACAGGCCGGGCGTTAAACTGGCCGGCCGGGGCGGCACCGCCGGCCGGAGTTCAAAACGGAGGCCGGGGGCGGATCTTTTTCGGTCTGCCGGCCACCCGGCCCCGGCTTTACGGGTTTATCTTTGCTTCGCTGGTGTTAACGGCGGTAATAATTTTAGCCCTTCTGCCCCGGGCCAGGTTCAGGGTGGAGCAGTTCACTGTTCCGGAAGAGGTGGTGGCGGGGGATCCCTTTACTGCCAGCACTATTGTTTATAATTACGGCCGTGCGCCGGGACAGTATGAACTGGCTGTTTTTGTTGAAGGAGTTAAATCCCGGGAGGCTTCGGTAAGCCTTGCAGCCGGGGGCAAGAAAAAAGTGCTGTTAACTATGGCGGGCATCAGTGAGCCTGGAAGCTACAGGATTAGCCTGGGGCTAGGGAAAATGCAAAAGGTATCGCGCGACTTTGAACAGGTGGTGAGAATTCTTAAACCGGCCAAATTTGTGATCAGCCATTTAAGCCTGCAGCCGCGCCAGATCAATCTAGGAGAGGAGGCAACGGCACGGGTCAGGGTCACCAACGCCGGTGAAGCTGAAGGCTCGTATGAGGTAGAGCTGGCTGTAGACGGCGTGGTCGAGCAGACCAAGCGTCTGGTTCTGGAGGGGGAAAGCACGGAAGAGATCACATTTTTCCTGGAGCCGGCTCAACCGGGGCCCTGTACCATTGAGGTTAACGGATTAAGCGAGACCCTGGAGGTGTTCCAGCTTGAGCGCCCGGTTAACGGCGCCATCCTGGTTAATAAAATAACCGGGGGGTTCGGCCGGCTTACGGTAATCAACAATCGCCACACCGATGCGATGGTCATGTTGACCCTGCCTGAAGAGCCGCAAACCGCACTTTTGGCGCTTTATGTGCATGCCCGCAGCACCGCCCATGCCGGGGGAATTAAGGACGGCTCTTATATTATTTATTTCAGCGAAGGCACTGACTGGGACAGTTATGGGCGGCGCTTTACCCGTAATGTCTCATATCATCGCTTTGATACAATAGATCGCTTTGATACGGTCCACAGCTCCGGCGGATATACTTACACCATCCTTACCATTGAATTCGGGCTCCGGGAACCGGTAGAGGAACCGGCCGCCATAAAACCGGTTGAAGAGGAGCAGTTTCCGGCAATCTTCTGATGGCGGCAGGATATATTCGGCCTGGCGCCGAATATGTTGAAAAATATGGTACCCGAAATAGGGTAATGTTATAGCCTGTATATGCTCTATTTTGAGCGGAGTGGTGGCAGGTTTTCCCCCGGTAGAAAGACATCTGCCGGAAAATAGAAGAATAACTGACTTAGATTTAAGGGGGAGAATCCATGGAAAGAGAACTGACGTTAGAATTTGTGCGCGTCACCGAGGCGGCTGCCCTGGCTGCCGGCCGGTTGATGGGGCGGGGAGATAAAGAAGCGGCCGATCAGGCGGCGGTTGATGCCATGCGGTCGGTTTTTGATACGGTAAATATAAACGGGACTGTTGTGATCGGCGAAGGGGAAATGGACGAGGCCCCCATGCTTTGCATCGGGGAAAAAGTGGGCACCGGATCGGGGCCCCGGGTAGATGTGGCCGTGGATCCGCTGGAGGGGACCAATCTGTTGGCCAAAGGGCTGCCCAACGCTTTATCGGTGGTGGCCGTGGCGCCGCAGGGTTGCCTGCTTCATGCTCCGGATATCTACATGGATAAAATTGCGGTGGGGCCCCGGGCCCGGGGCTGCATTAACCTGGACGCCCCGGTGGAGGAAAATTTAGAAGCAGTGGCCCGCGCCCTGGAGCGGGATGTGCGGGATTTAACCGTCATTATTCTTGACCGGCCGCGCCATGCTAAAATTATTGCCGCCATCCGTGCGGCCGGCGCGCGGGTCAAGCTGATCTCGGACGGGGATGTGGCGGCAGCCATTGCCACCGCTATCGATAATTCCGGCGTGGATATTCTTTTTGGCAGCGGAGGTGCGCCGGAAGGGGTTCTGGCTGCCGCCGCGCTGAAGTGCCTTGGGGGCGAAATGCAGGCCCGCCTTATGCCGGAGGACGATGAAGATCTGGAGCGAATTTATAAAATGGGGCTGTCTGACCCGCACAAGCTGCTGCTGCTGGATGACCTGGTTAAGGGTGACGATATCCTTTTTGCCGCCACCGGGATTACGGACGGGGATATGTTAAACGGAGTACGCTACCGGGGGAAGACGGCGGAAACCCATTCCATGGTAATGCGCGGTATTACCGGCACCATTCGCAATATTTACGCCACCCATCTCATGGACCGCAAACCCGATTTTGTTTTAAAGCGCGACTGCCATCATTAGAATAATTATATTCTCTTAGTTTCAAAGTCCCGGGAGCGATGGCATGAAGTTTAAGCAGCAGGGGCTGTTCCCCGAACATACTCAAAGAGCCGGAATACTGACGGGCCCTCAACTGCACACGGCCATGGCCCAATTTGCTGAGTTCGGTAAAACTACGGAAATCCTTAAATTTCCCGATCCGGGCTTTGAACTTCCGGTTTATGTCAACGAATTCTGGACCGCCAGGCAGAGGGCGGCCCACTCGCTGCATGAAATCTCCTACCGGGCCTGCTTCAAACCCCAGCTACCCCGCTTCTTTATTACCCGGCTGACCGGGGAAAATGATGTGGTTTACGATCCCTTCATGGGACGGGGCACCACTGTTATTGAAGCGGCCCTGCTGAACCGGGTGCCGGCGGGGTGCGATATTAACCCTCTCAGCAGAATTTTAACCGCGCCGCGGCTTAACCCCCCTGAACCGGCGGAAATCCGGCAGCGGCTGCAGTTAATTGACCTGGAAAAGCCGCGGGAAACACGGGAAGATTTGCTTACTTTTTACCATCCGGAAACGTTGCTTGCCATTACCAATCTGCGGTCATACCTCCTGCAAAAAGAGAAAGACGGAAATCTGGATCACATCGACGCCTGGATCCGCATGGTGGCCACCAACCGGCTTACCGGCCATTCCCGGGGCTTTTTTTCAGTATACACTTTGCCGCCCAACCAGGCCGTATCGGTGGAGGCCCAGCGAAAAATCAATGAAAAGCGCTCCCAGGCTCCCCCGAGGCGGGATGTGCGGGAGATTATTCTGCATAAAAGCCGTTCGCTGCTGCGTAAACTGCAACCCGGGGAGCGCTCTTTGCTGCACGGGTTATCTGACCGGGTTAAGCTGATCACCGCTTCCGCGGAAGAGACCCCGCAAATAGCCGGCAACTCGGTTAACCTGGTGGTTACCTCGCCGCCTTTTTTAGATATCGTGGCTTACGCGCAGGACAACTGGCTGCGCTGCTGGTTCAACGGCATTGACCCCGCTACGGTTAAGCTGTGGCATTTCAGAAAGCCGGCCGACTGGCAGGAGAAAATGACCGCCGTATTTAAAGAGTTGAAACGGATCCTTGTCCCCGGGGGGCATGTCGCCTTTGAGGTCGGTGAAGTGCGGAGGGGGCAAATCCTGCTGGAAACCCTGGTTGTCCCCGCGGCCCTGGCCGCCGGGCTAACCCCGGAAATGGTTATTATCAACAGCCAGGCTTTTACGAAAACCGCAAACTGCTGGGGCATAGACAACCTCAAAAAAGGGACCAACACCAACCGCATTATTCTGCTGCGCAAATAAAAGCGGTCTGCCAGGCGGAGCACTCTTGAAATGACGGGGCCGTCCCCGCTGAACGGGGCCGGCCTCCGCTTGGCTGCATCTTTATTACCCGTTTATTACCCGGCCTGAAGTTGCTCCCGGTGCCTATTCAAACTTGAAAGACTGCAGGAATTGGGCAAAATCGGCTTCTAAGTTGGGGAATTCATCGGCTATGGCTCCGCAAGCTAGGGTATAAGCGTACCCATCCTTGATAATATAGTAGATTTCTCCTTTCATCTCTACGCCCATCATTTCCAAGGTGTAGGTCAGCTTGCGGCCGTCATAACCGCCTATAGTAGCATTTCCAGTCCCGGTGATTTCAATACTGTCGAACACTTCTTGAAATTTTCCCTGGACAAATTCAAGGTAGGCGTCGTAACCCTCAACCCCCTGGGGTACTATATCCCGGGTTACCCGGAATGTAGCCCCGAGCTTGCTATAAGACGCCAGGGCACTATCTTCTTCCACCTTTTCCCAGCCTTCCGGCGGGGTCACACTGATCTTCACCTCGTTCGCCGGGGCGGTTGTTTCATCACTTTCTGATTCTTCTTCCCCTTCCACTTCCCCCGGTTCCGCCTCCCCGGACTCCTCGTCTCCGGCGGAGACATCATCTCCATCTTCTGTTCCGCCGCATCCCGGTAAGGCCAGCAGAAGCGCTACCACAAACAATACCAGGCACCATTTTGCTAGTTTCACCAATAATTCCTCCTCTTATATTTGGCTCCAGTCGCTGCAGCCATTGTAGCACGGTTCGATCAGGCCAAACAATCACCCCGGGGGTGATTTTAAGCCTAAACCGGATCCAGGCGACAGGTCAGCCCGGCCGCGCCATGGCCTGGGGGAAAAATTGGCCTTTAGCGCCGAATATTGTTATAATGGCATCGGGTAAAAAAATACTGCTGGAGAAGGCCGCGCGGCCACGAAGAGCACATGGCCGGCGGCAACAGTTTTTCCCCTTGTCCCCATCGGCGCGCCGCGGCTTCTGCCGGGAGGAATAACTGCCGCTTAAGAAGAAAGTGTAAATAAGATGTTCCGGTTAAGGAGTGGCGTAAAAATACCGGGTAAGCGAGCAGGTCTGAAATTTTTTAAACCAGTGGCGGAGGACAATTTGTTATCCAGCTCGTTATCCGATGCAGCGGGCGAACTTGATCAGAGCTTCGGCTATCTGGCGCTGGGGAAGAAAGACCATACCCTGCTATTAAACCGCTTTACCACGGATGACATTCTCACGCTGATGGCACAAGTCGGCCTGACTAAACATCTGGGTTCGCTGGGTTTCAGGGACTTAAAAGTAAATATAATCCGGGACGAGGCCCAGATTTATCATCTTAAAATTTATCATGCCGCCCTTAACCCGGAAAATTTGTTGATTGACCTTCGCCTTTCGCAATCGCGTTATGTGCCTGACAGGCGCCTCTTCACCGGAGATGCCGCTGTCCTGGATATGGTCATGATCGAGTGGTTTACGGCGCAGCATCCGGGAAAAACTTTTGATGACGGCAGGCCGCAGCTTCCCGGCCAGAGCAGGCCCGGCCTGGGCTGTCTCGGCTACATGATGGAGTTGATGTATCTTGTGGGCAAAACCCTGCTGGCGGACGGTTTTATGGATGTTCCGGATCATTTTCACGGCGCAGTGATGTATGCGCGAAAGTTTAAGTTTTTTGACCCGGTTAAGGAGGCCATCTTGCAAGCTGTTTTAAGAGATCTGAAACAATTCTCTTTAGCTGATTTATCATGGGGCTTCATCACTAAAACAATCCTGGATCGCTCCACCGGCGCACCCCAGGAGTATGAGCCCTCCGAACAGGTATTCCCCTTATCCCGGTGCATGAAAGATTATTTTAACTCAACCGCATATCGGGACCGGTTTATCCGGGTCTATCAAAATAAAAAATTTGCTTTCGCTTACGAGTCCATGCTGGAGCGGAGAAAAGAGCTGCTCCGGACGAAAAAAATAGAGGAGCTTTAGGGGACATCAGGACAGAAGAATGCCGGTCCGGTAGGAGCGCCTGCGCCCTCCGGAGCGCTGAAGCCGGACAGGCTTTTAAATTATCCCTTGATAGGGTAAAATATATAATTACCTGTTAAATAGTGGAGTTGAAGCTAAGGGGGAGATCTCAATGAGCCGGGAAACAGAAAACCAATCGAACTTTTTATATGCTCTCATCAGCAAGGATGTAGCCGAGGGGAAAAACGGCGGCCGGGTCCATACCCGTTTTCCCCCTGAACCGAACGGCTATCTGCATATCGGCCATGCCAAGGCCATCCTCTTAAATTATAACCTGGCCCAAACTTTTAATGGCAAATTTAACCTGCGCTTTGACGATACCAACCCGATTAAGGAAGAACAGGAATTCGTCGATTCCATTATCGAGGACATCCGCTGGCTGGGTGTGGACTGGGAGGATCGCCTCTTTTTTACCTCGGATTACTTCGAGCTTAAATATGAGTTTGCGCTGCGCCTCATTGAAGCCGGCAGGGCTTATGTCTGCGACTTGAGCCAGGAACAAATTCGCGAATACCGCGGCACCCTTACCGAACCTGGAAAGGAAAGCCCCTACCGCAACCGCTCCGTGGAGGAGAATCTTGATCTATTTAAGCGGATGCGCCAGGGTGAATTCCCGGACGGCTCCCGGGTGCTGCGAGCCAAGATTGACATGGCTTCGGGTAATTTAAACATGCGTGACCCGGTGCTTTACCGCATCATTCACGCCACCCACCATCGCACCGGCGACAAATGGTGTATCTATCCCATGTATGATTTTGATCATCCCTTTTCCGACGCCCTGGAAGGGATTACCCATTCCCTTTGCTCCATTGAATACAGCGACCACCGCCCGCTTTACGACTGGGTTGTGGAAAACGCCCTGGAACTGATGCCGGAGGTGATCAAGTGCCGCTCCCGCCAGACCGAGTTTGCCCGCTTTAATATGACCTATACGGTCATGAGCAAGCGCAAGCTGCGCCGCCTCGTGGAAGAAGGTTATGTCAACGGCTGGGATGACCCCCGTATGCCCACCATCGCCGGCCTGCGGCGGCGAGGCGTTACTCCGGAGGCTATTGCCGATTTCCAGGAGCGGGTCGGGGTGGCCCGGGCCGACAGCACCGTGGACCTGGCCATGTTTGAACACTGCATCCGCAACGACCTGGAAAAGAAGGCTTACCGGATGATGGCGGTACTGGATCCGCTAAAAGTGGTGATCACCAACTGGCCGGAAGATAAAATCGAGCAGATGGAGCAGGAGAATATGCCGGGGGATGAAAGCGCCGGCACGCGCAAAGTTCCTTTCGGGCGGGAGATTTATATCGAGCGGGATGATTTCATGGAAGATCCGCCGAAGAATTTTTACCGCCTGGCTCCCGGACGGGAAGTGCGGCTCAAAGGGGCCTATATTATCCGCTGCGAGACAGTAATCAAAGATGCCGCCGGAAAGATCACAGAGCTGCACTGCACCTACGACCCCCAGACTAAAAGCGGCCAGGATACCAGCGGCAAAAAAGTGAAAGGGGTGATCCATTGGGTCCCGGTGCAACATGCCGCCAGGATTACAGTACGCCTTTACGACACTCTGTTTCTAAAAGAGAACCCCGAGGACGACGATGAAGGCGACTTTATCAACAGCATCAACCCAAACTCCCTTATCACCTTGACTGATGTCCCGGTGGAACCGGCCGTGGCCGCGGCCGCACCCGGCAGCCGCTTTCAGTTTCTGCGCAAGGGCTATTTCTACTATGACCCCGTGGACGCCCGCGAAGGTAAAATTATCTTTAACCGCATCGTCAGCCTCAAAGACTCCTGGGCTAAAAAGAGCTGACAGGGAAAGGGGCTACCGCATAAACTGGATATGGTCAAAAAGGGGCTATTCCGAAAGGAGCAGCCCCTTTTCCACAGTAGAACCCATGCTCCGCACCCCGGCTTTCCTGCTCTCATGGTGCTACAGGCCGGTAAATATTTGGTTAAAGAAAGGTTTTTGAAGACAAGAGTCGAAAATGTATTTAAATTTACATTTTGGGAAAGGATCGTTGAAAGTTGTGGAAAAAACATTAAAAACATATACCGCGAAAGAAAAGAATTATTATCTCCTGGGGATGGCCGGCCAGAATATTGTTTTCAACATTATCGGTGTAGGCCTGAGCTTATATTATACAGAAGCCCTCTATGTCCCTGCTTCAATTGTGGCGGTATTAATGCTGATCGCGAGGCTGTGGGATGCTTTCAACGATTTCATCATGGGCGTTATCGTTGATCGGACCCGGTCAAAATGGGGCAAATGCAGGCCTTATTTAATTTATGTTCCGTTATTAATCATGCTCTCCACTATTGGAGCTTTTTCGGCCACCTTCAATTACAACCAGAGGCCCGTTTTAACGGTTGTCTTTATTTATACTACTTATATTCTATGGGGCATGCTTTACACCGTAGGTGATATTCCGCTATGGGGCATTACTGCACTGATGACTGAAAGCGAGAAAGATCGAACCAAGCTGCTGTCCCTGGCCCGGATAGCCGGAGCTATAGGCGGCGCGGTAACGTACTTATTATATGTCACGGTAGTCGGCCTGTTTAAAAATACCGGGGCCACTTTTATCTTTCCCACAACAGGCGCGTACGGTTATTTCATGGCCACCCTGATTTATGCGGTAATCGGATGCGTTCTGTTTCAGCTAGTAGGTTTTACGGTAAGAGAAAAAATAAAGCCAACTTATAAAGAAAGCAATGTCTTAAAAAATTTTAGGCTGTTGGCCCGAAATAAACCTTTCCTTCAGGTATTGGGCTCCGGTGTTTTGGGCAGCACCAAAGCGATGTTGGCCAGTTGTTCCGGCTACCTTATTTTGTGGTATTACGCCAATGGTAATGAAGCCAATACCATGTTTTATTACGTTGTTGTCGGAGGCGGTTATTTTATCGGCAATCTGGCGGCGATGTACCTGACTCCCGCCTTTTTAAAAACTTATTCCAAGAAAGATTTATACAACTGGTCCCATTTACTTAGTGTCATCCCTTTTATGACCCTCTTTGTATTATTCTTGCTTAAGCTGGATTCCATACCACTTGTGGCCATATTAATTTTTTTGGCCGGTGCGCTGCAGGGCTTTCCCGCAGTGCTGCATTCATCCATGATCGCTGATTCGGTCGATTATCTTGAATGGAAAACCGGAGAAAAAGCCGACGGGCTGTGTTTTGCGGGGCAAACCTTCCTGGCCAAGCTCCAGAACGCCGTGGCCTATTACGGGGCGCTGATGGTGCTGAGCTTTGTCAATTACAATCCCGAGGCCATGCAAAACTACGTTGCCGCCGGGGGGATTGCCCGCCTGCAGTTTCCCGAAGTGATGACCGCTCTGTTTGTCATTATCACCGTCTTGCCGGCCCTGGGCTCTGTGCTGGCGGTTATCCCCACGTGGCGCTACTGCCTCACCGAGCAGGAACATGAAAAAATATTAAATGATTTAATCGAGAAAAGACGGCGGCAGGACCTGGCGGCAGCTAACGGCAGCGGCCCCCTCGCCCAAAGTGAGAAGAGCGTGTAATGAAAAGTGCCCGTATTTTCACTTTTAAGCCCTCAACTATATTGCTCTTTATAAGTTATTTTCGGAAGGCAAACGTGATGCGGAACAGAGACGGTTTGATTAGGCTATCTTGACTTATCGCCAAACCCGGTAGGCAAGAATCGTTAATGCCACTTGAGTCACTCGATTTTTTCTATTACAAAGGGCGCTGCTGTGGCCTGGGGTATGTTATGGATTAATACAACGGGCCTTATTGTATAAGTCTTGCCACTGAACTTACACCATATTACACCAGACACTACTTAATGTAAAAATTTGTGGCTTTACACTATACGCTTGAAAAGGAAATTTCGAGCGGTTAATGCAATATTACGAATACTCTTTGAAAATCAAAAACCTAATCGATGAGAAGTTTTAGCGTTAAACATAAGAAAAAAAGCTAAGGTGATAATATGTCGGAGCATTTACTTGTAACAATAGGAAAAGCGCGCTTTAGTGAATCTAAGAGACATCTGATTCCTTTTGTAAATGACATAGAACAAGATGAATTTCTCAACGATATTGATAACACACCCCATGCTTATGTTTTGGCATGCTTGATGGATCGGCAGATTAAGGCAGAGCGGGCATGGTCGATTCCTTTTAGAATAAAGGAGATTATAGGGAGCTTTAAGGTGGATGATTTAGTCGGCGTATCACTTGAAGAGTACAAAAATATTTTTAGCAGAAATGCCTTGCATAGATTTAACGACACAATGGCGGAGGTTTTTTATGCCGCTGTTCATGATATTAAAGTAAAATATAATGGAGATGCTTCACGAATATGGAGCAACAATCCTAGCAGTGCTAAAGTAGTTTATGAATTTCTGCAGTTTAAAGGAAGCGGGAAGAAAATTGCTACTATGGCTGCCAATATTCTTGCCAGGCAATTTAAGATATCATTTTCGGATTATTATTCAATTGACATCTCCCCGGATGTACATATATTAAGAGTAATGCGACGGACAGGTTTGGTAAGCCCCGACGCTGATTTGGATTCAATCATCTATAAGGCAAGAGAGTTGAATCCTGATTTTCCTGGGATTATAGATCTTTCATGCTGGGAAATTGGGCGAACATGGTGCAGACCGAGCAATCCGAATTGTAACGAATGTATTATTAGTTCTGAATGTAAAAAGGTAATAAAAAAATAAAAGAAGCTACGAAAAAGGGCGCTCATTTAACATAATCTACAAAAAGGAACCTCGCTCCACGGGGTTCTTTTTTGTATATATACTTTTTATTTCTTCTGTTCAATAATTTATTCCTTACTTTATGACCACTATTACCTCCACAGAATATACTATAACGGTAATAATCCAAAGGAGGTGCAGCATGAATGCCCGAACAAAACACAACTGAAACTAATCTTGACTTGCTTCGCGAGCCTTAAGGCGGTTTACACGAGATTAAATCAGAAGTCAAAAAGATTGAAGAAAATATAAGCAACCCCAAATTTGGACTTGAAGAGATCAAGAAACAGGTAACCAGTATATTGCAAATAGTAGCCATGACCCTTGATCTGGTTAGGCCCATGCCCAGAGTGAACATTGTAGTCCGACCTGGAGATACTCTGAGCCTCTATGCCCAGGTCTTTGGGGTTACGGTGGCGCAGATTCTCGCGGTCAACCCCGGCATCGTCAATCCCAATCTGATCTTCCCCGGACAGATCGTCACCATCCCGGCAGCCTCACCTGTAGGCCCTGATCCCGGCCTGGCCGCGGCCCAGTACCTGGTCCGTCCCGGAGACACACTCTTTACCATTGCCCAACAATTCGGGGTCGGCTTAAACAATCTCATTGCAGTCAACCCGCAAATCGTGAACCCTGATATTATCTCTGTCAACCAGGTCATCAACCTGCCCGTATCTCCTCCCGCGCCGCCGGTACCTCCTGCCGGCACGATTCAGATTTACGTTTCAGCAGGAGAAACCCTGACCAGTATCGCCCAGCGCACTGGAGTCAGCTTGCAGGCCATCATCAATGCCAACCCGCAGATCGTAAACCCGAATCTGATCTTTGTGGGACAGATCATTAACGTCCCCCTGCTTTCCGTTGGCTTAGGGCAGCTCAGGATTGTGGTCAGGCCTGGAGATACACTGAGCTTCTTTGCCCAGGTTTTTGGGATTACGGTGGCGCAAATTCTCGCGGTCAATCCCGGCATAGTCAACCCTAATCAGATCTTCCCCGGGCAGATCGTAAATATCCCGGCGGCTCCCCCGGTGGGGCCTGATCCCGGTTTTACCCCGGCCCAGTACCTGGTCCGGCCCGGAGACTCACTCTTTTCCATTGCTCAACAATTTGGGGTCGGTTTAAACAAACTGATTGCCGCCAACCCGCAAATTGTGAATCCAAATATTATCTCTGTCAACCAGGTCATTAACCTGCCCGTATTTCCTCCCGCGCCGCCGGCGCCGCCAGCAGGGACGATCCAGATTTACGTCTCGGCAGGAGAAACCCTGACCAGCATCGCCCAGCGCACCGGGGTCAGCTTGCAGGCCATCATCAATGCCAACCCGCAGATCGTGAACCCGAATCTGATCTTTGTGGGACAGATTATTAACGTCCCCCTGACCAGCTAATCATTTGGAAGGGGCTGTCCAAAGATAAGCCAGGACGGCCCCTTGCATTAGTGTGCGCCTTATACCATTAACCTCTGCCTGATGACCAGCTTCCGGCCAAATTTCTACCATCGGGGCGGCTGTCTTGCAGGGAAAGTGCAATCTCCAAAGAATAGGGTATAATGAAATTGGGGGTGATAAAAATGAAAAGCTACCCCGTTATTATTGAACAGGATGGCACCGGTTACATTGTCACTTGCCCTTCTTTTAAAGGGTGTTATTCTCAAGGAGATACAATTGAAGAAGCATTAAAAAATATAAAAGAAGCTATAGAGTTATGTCTCGATGATGAAGAAAAACCAATTGGCAGTATCATTGTTGGTATTCCCGACCATATAGAACTTCGCCCCGGGCTATTAAAGAAAATATTGAAAGATGCAGATCTTACGGTAGAAGAATTTACCCGATTTCTATAAATTGTAGTCACCTGCAGCACACCCACCACTTATAACCATAATTCAGTCTCAGTAATAAAATCTCAGGATGCAAATAACACAATCAATCAGGCTTCTACTAATATAGTACAGATAATTTGACAATGCCCTGGTGAAAGTAGTCCTCCACGATGACCTGGTCTAAGGTGGGATATACTCTCCGTGAAAGATAAAGCGGGTGGCGTCATCGATGAACAGCGTGTCTCTCTCCATGGGAGGCGGTGCGCGAAGCGATCGCTAAGCACCCCCTAGGTGTTAGTTCTCGGGGTGACGGGTAGACGTCACCATGAATCACATCAACCGGAAGCGGCCAACAACCCAATCCCCCTGGTCCAAAAATAGTTTTAAAACATGTTAAAGGAGGTTTGAGCTGATGTGTATGCCCAGGTGTGTAGAATGTTCAACTAAATATAGTTACTGGAATTTTGTTAGAAAAAATACTGGCTCTTTGATAAAAAAAATATGTTCATCTGTGATCAATGTAAAACAATAAATTATTTAACATATAGATCCTTTTTTTTAATTGCTATCCATATAGTGTGGATATTTAACACATGTTATGCTTTATTCTATTTCTTTACTAAATCTCTACCTTCTGGAAATGTTGTATTTCTGTTACTAATACCTTTACCATTTATGTCCATACTGTTATATCCATTCTATATAAGGTTTAGTAAAGCCGAACTTGTTAATGTGAATAAAAAGGCTGCGTTACCGATGTTTGTGGCATATCTAATAGGTTTATTCTATCTTATCGCATTAATTTTGTTATCATCTTACATTTATTCCAATCAGGCCTTGATCTTACCGAACATAGGTCTCCAATACTTCAAAATATTGTAAGTCTCTAATCTTATTTCTGGTGAATGGTTTAGCTTGCATATAGACTCCGGGGTGCTTTTTATACAGGGCCAAAATGAACCTTTATTTATTAATCAACATTTTGATCTATAATGACAGTATCGGGAATAAATATTCCCATGAAACGATCAAGCGGGGGTTTAACCAGTGAAAAAGCGGATCATGTTACTGGATCTAGCCCTGGTAGTTGTTTTTCTTTCAGTCCTGGCCGGCGGGTGTGCGTTGTATCAGCAAAATACTCCCTTGGAACCCGGTGAACCCGGTCATGATTCTACTGAACCTCCCGGGGGTGAAAGCGACACGGCACCGGGCGAGGAGTTAACGTCCGGCGAACCCTCCCCGGACGATGCAAACGGCAAGGACGAGAACGGTACGGATGAAGCCCGCAAGGTTAAGATTACACTTTATTTCGGCGATCAGAAGGCCATCGAAGATGGCATCCCCGGTGAAACCGGCTATGTCAGGCCGGTGGTGCGCGAGTTTCCCCATACCACCGCGGTGCTGCGCCTGGCCTTGCAAGAGTTGATCCGGGGGCCTCTGCCCGGGGAGAGCAACCTGGTAAAAACCCTGCCGGCAACAGTGCAGATACTCAGCCTGAAGATTGAGAATGAGGTTGCCATCATTGATTTTTCGGAAGAACTGGTTACCGCCCCGGACAGCCCGGGCGGCTCCCTGGGCGGCTCTCTCCTGATGCAATCACTTGTTTATACTGCTACCGAATTTCCCACGGTAAAATCGGTCCTGGTAACGGTAAACGGTCAAACCTATTCCGATGGCCATTTTATCTGGGAAGAACCGATCGGACGAGAATATTTTACTTCCTCTTGCGGGTGATAGCATCTCCGGTTCCCGGGGGGAGCCGAACCATTTTCCATTTTTAGGGCAGGTGCCGTACCAGTGTTGAGCAAACCAGCAAGCGCAGCCACAACCCGGGTCTTTGTGGGTTATCTAACTCATTAAATATTGATCATTGGCACCTGGCAATTTTAATTTTATCGTAAGAAAGAGGAATAGCCGGTGAAGACTTTTGATCGGATCTTTGGAGCGATAGTAATTGGGTTACCGTTGCTTTTAATTCCCTTTTTGCTAGGGTGGTGGGTAAGCTATCTTTTAAAGTTAAATATTATGATCGGAGCCATGGCAGGAATTGGAGTAGGAATCGGCCTGACTGTTTTTCTGACCAAATGGATCGCCTCTAAATTTTACGATGTCCATACCTTATGGTTAGTGGGGCTATTTATATTCTACGAAGTAGCGATCTTTGGTTTTTTCATGGGGGTGCCAATCTTTAATATATTGCCCGGAATCATGGCCGGAGTATATACCGGAAGAAAGACAGGTCTAAATGGAGATAACAGCATTTTCTTTGAGAGGGAATTAAAAAAGGCCAACCTGTTTGCAGCGGTTGTTTTATTGATCATAGTCATCATCTCGGCGTATCTGGCGCTGGTTGATCCCTATACTGCAGCCAATTTGCAGGGCATGTTTAATCTTAGCTTTCCACCATCGAAAGAAATGATCAGGGGTATCATTGTTTGCGGTGGAGTTGTTTTAATCATGGCCCAGCATATACTCTCGATCAAAGCCGGCCGGTTGGCATACAGGAAAGCCTTGTAAAAAATAGGAGTTATCTTTAATACTCACGAAACAAGCGGGCGGAGAGGGTGTTCCTTGCAGCATGCCTTAAAAAAATGGTGCGGGCGAGAGGACTTGAACCTCCAAGGGATTGCTCCCACTGGATCCTAAGTCCAGCGCGTCTGCCAGTTCCGCCACGCCCGCACATCTCATGCTTTGCCTCATTATTATAACGGTTTTTGCTCCCAAACTCAACTGTTTCTTGCAGCCAGCCGGCCCTTGGGCCGGCATTTTTGTTTGAAAGAAAATTTGTATAAAAATGCCAAGTCTTTAAGGAAGCGCTCCCGTGGATGCGGGTTCATAAGCATCGGCAAAGCAGTAAAGGAGCGAAACCATGGCGGAAATAACATTGAGCGGACCCGCTATTCCTTCAGACTTTTGTTAAAGTTATCTGTTTTGGCGCAAGACTTAATTTAAGGCAGAGATGTTTTAAGATTACAATTTTTGCCTTAAGAGCAGGATCTTGTTTATTTATGTGGTATAATTCACAAGGGCCTGATTTATCTTGGACGGAAAGAGCCGTGAAAGCACTTTTGCCTCCCATAAAAGCACACCCTCAACCCTGCTGCCACTGATACATTTATATGGCGGTGGTGAAAAACCTTTTTTTAGGCAGGATTTCCTTCTAATATTTACGAATATTCTAAGGTGGTAGCAAAGGGGGTGCGACCGGTGCTAAACACGGCGCTTGTTTTGAATGACAGCCGGGGAAGGGAGATTTTCCGGATCTTGCAGCAATGCCCGGATTTGGAACTGGTCGGGGTGGCGGATTTATCCGGTGATTCCAGTTGGCTGACTGAAGCCGAACGAAAGCGCTACTTTATCTGCGGGGATATTGCCAGGATTATGGCGCTCCCTGATTTGCATGTGCTGGTTAATGCCGCCGATTCGTCTGTGGCGGAGCGGCTTAAGCGCGGTTTAAGCGGGACTGTTGAGCTGGTAAATGCGTCCCCCGGCAGCTTTGTAGCTACCCTGTTGCGCTTCAAGGAGCAGCTCTTGGAAACGCGCCGCCTCAAGGGCGAACTGGGAGCGGTGCTTAATGCAGTGCAGGATGCCATAGAAGTGGTCGATAGCAATGGTATCATCAAATATGTCAACCCCGCCTTTACCCGGGTTACCGGGATCCCCGAAAACAAGCGGGTTAACCGCAATATTTTTGAAGAGTCTCCCGACGGAGCCCTGGCCCAGTCTTTGATCAAGCAAAAACCGGTGACCGGCTACCGTACCCGCGTAGGCGGCAGCGAGGTGGAGGTTATCTCCAACGCTTCGCCCATTATTGTGGACGGGGAAATAACCGGCGCCGTAGTTGTTTTCCAACCGGTAAGCGATATTTTGAAGCTGATGGATCAGCTTAAACACAGCAATACAGTGATCGAGAGTCTCTACGCGCAGATCGATCGTATCTCCAGCAGCCGCTGGAATTTTGATGATCTGGCCGGGCAGAGCAAAATTTTCCGGGCTACAGTGGAGATGGCCCGCAAGGCGGCGCGCAGCGACGCCCCGGTCCTGCTTAGCGGTGAAAGTGGAACCGGTAAAAATGCGTTTGCCCATGCCATTCACAACAGCAGCTCCCGTAAAAGGCGGCCCATGATCGTTTTTGACTGCTCCACCATACCGGAATCGCTGCAGGAGCTGGAGTTGTTCGGCTGTGAAAAAGGGGCTTTGCCCGGCGTAGTCAGGACCCACCTGGGTAAAGTGGAGCTGGCCCATGAAGGGACCCTTTTCATTAAAGAGATTAACTCGCTGAAGCCCTTTCTTCAGGAAAAGCTGCTGTTGCTGCTGCAGGAGAGGCAGTTTTGCCGCATCGGCAGCGATGAGCCCATCCAGGTGGATTTGCGGGTAATTGCTTCGGCCAACGGGTCCCTCAAAACGGAAGTGTTGAAAGGTTACTTTAGTGAGAAACTTTATCGCTACTTAAGCAAGGTGGAGATATGCCTGCCTCCGTTGCGCAAACGCCTGGAGGATTTGCCGGTTTTAGCCCAGGAATTAATGGCGCAGCTTAACCGTAAGATGGGCAAGCGCATTGTCGAAATATCTCCCCGGGCCCTGCAGGAAATGGCCCAATATGAATGGCCCGGCAATATCAGTGAGTTAAAAAACGCCATCGAACGCTCCCTGGCTGTGGCTGACGGCAATACCATTGAGTACCATCACCTGGCGCCTTATATCGGCAATACCGCTTCCGCCGTCGCGCCGCAGATTGATGAGATTATGCCTCTGGATAAAATGGAGCAGATGATGCTTAAACTGGCCCTGACGCGCTATGGCGATACTCTGGAGGGGAAGAAGAAAGCTGCCCAGGCTTTGAATATATCCCTGGCGACTCTGTATAACAAGTTAAAAAAATATAATGGCTTGTAAGACGGTTGGTCTCGGTCGGACAAATATGTTGTTTAAAAAGGAGGAAATGTTGTGAAACTGTATGAGTATATGGGTAAGGAACTGCTACACCGCTACGATGTCCCCATCCCCCGGGGCAAAGTCGTAGATACGGCGGAGGGTGCCGCCGGGGCCGCTGCGGAACTGGGCGAAGTGGTAGTTAAGTCCCAGGTTTTAACGGGTAAGCGGGGCAAGGGCGGCGGCATTGGTTTTGCCGCAACTCCGGAAGAAGCTCGCCGGGAAGCGGAACGAATTTTAAAGGTTAAAGTACAGGGCATGGCCGTGGATAAGCTGCTGGTAGAAGAGAAATTGCAGATTGAGCAGGAACTCTACCTGGCCATAACCGTGGACGGCGTTTCCCGCTGCCCGGTAATTCTTGCTTCTTTGGACGGCGGCATGGATGTGGAAGAAGTTCCGGAAGAGAGAATGATCCGCTGGCCGGTTGAGCTTAGCCTGGGGCTGCAGCCGTACATGGTCCGGGAAATTTGCCGCCGCCTGGGCGGCGAGGCCGGCAGCCGGCTGACCAAACCATTCCTGCAGCTTTTACCCAATCTTTACCGGCTTTTCCGCGAGCAGGACGCCGAGCTGGTGGAAATAAACCCCCTGGCGCTCACCCCGCAGGGGCTGGTGGCGGCTGATGCCAAGGTGACCATCGACGATGACGCCCTTTACCGCCATCCCGAGATGCCGCGGATTCGCGAAAAGACCGACCTGGAGCTAAAAGCCGAAGAGTTGGATCTGGCTTACGTGGAACTGGGCGGCGATATCGCCGTGATGGCCAACGGCGCCGGCATTACCATGGCTACCCTGGATATGGTGCAATATTATGGCGGCACCCCGGCCAACTTTCTTGATTTTGGCGGCGGGGCTGGAGTGGAGCGCACCGCCCAGGCGCTGGAGCTTTTGCTGGGGACCAACCCCAAGGCGATTTTAATCAACATCTTCGGCGGCATCACCCGCTGTGATGTGGTAGCCGAAGCATTTGCCAGGGTTAAGGAGAGCCGGGGTATTGACGTTCCTGTTTCTTTCAGGCTGGTAGGCACCAATGAGCAGGAAGGCCGGGAAATCCTCAAGAAAGTCGGAATCGAAGCCTTTCAGACCATGGAAGAAGCGGTTCGCCACGCGGTAGAACTGTCCCGCGGTTAACTGAAGGCTTCCATTGATGTCCAGATCACTTTTAGGGGTAAAATAGATATGAGGAGGCTACTGCCATGTCAATATATGTGAATAGCGAAACCAGGGTTTTAGTGCAGGGGATCACCGGGAACCAGGGCTCTTTTCATACCGGGCAGATGCTGGCCTACGGCACGCGCATCGTCGGAGGCGTTTCGCCGGGCAAAGGCGGCCGCACGGTTGAAGGCGTACCGGTGTATGATACTGTTTTTGCCGCCATGGAGGCGGAGCCCGCCGATGCGACAATACTATTTACCCCGGCGCCTTTTGCCAAGGACGCCGCTTTTGAAGCCCTGGAAGCGGGGGTGAAGCTTTTAGTCCTCATCCCCGAGCATATCAGCCTGCACGACGCCCTGGAGATCACTGCCCACGCGCGCCGCAAGGGAGCGGTGGTGGTGGGGCCCAACACCTTTGGCCTGGTATCTTCAGGACAATGTAAAATTGGCATTATGCCGAACCGTTATTTCATTCCCGGGCCTGTGGGCGTGGTTTCGCGCAGCGGCACCCTCTGTTATGAAATCGTAGGCACCCTGGCCGAGCAGGGTATCGGCACAACCACGGTTGTGGGCCTGGGCGGCGACCGGGTGGTGGGTTTAAGCTTTATTGACGTGTTGTCACAGTTTGAAGAAGACCGGGACACCAGGGCGGTGGTGCTGGTGGGCGAAATCGGCGGCAGCGCCGAGGAAGAAGCGGCCCGTTATATCGCCTCTTCCATGAGCAAGCCGGTGGTTGCTTTTGTGGCCGGCAAAAGTGCCCCCCCGGGGAAGCGGATGGGCCATGCCGGGGCCATTATTGAGCGGGGCCGCGGTACTTTTAGCAGTAAAATTGAGGCCCTTACCGCCGCAGGGGTCAGAGTGGCGGAGCTGCCCTTCCAGGTGCCCAAGCTGGTTAAAGAGATTCTGTAAATATATATAATTGCAGCCTGCCGCCGGGGCGGGCTTTTAATACCATATCTTACAAGCATGACGATTGTGGCATCAATGAAAGGAGACCGGGTAGAAAATGGACGAAAAAGAGAAGCGGGAACAACTGTTACAGGCCAGGGCAGCCTGGGAAGAGAAGACGGCCAAAGTTCTGGCCAAGCACCCGGAAAGGAAGGAGTTTAAGTTTGATTCAGGGCTGCCGGTGGAGCGGATCTATACTCCCCTGGACCTGGAAGGCTTCTCATACCTGGAGCGGCTGGGATTTCCAGGAGAATACCCCTTTACCCGGGGTATTCAGCCGACCATGTACCGCGGGCGGTTATGGACCATGCGCCAGTATGCCGGTTTCGGCACCGCGGAAGAGACGAACAGGCGTTTCCGCTACCTGCTGGAACAGGGACAGACGGGCTTAAGTGTTGCTTTTGACCTGCCCACGCAGATTGGCTACGACTCGGATCACCCCCTGGCCCGGGGTGAAGTGGGCAAGGTGGGAGTGGCCATCGATTCTCTTAAAGACATGGAAATATTACTGGATCAGATCCCCCTGGACAAGGTCAGCACCTCCATGACCATTAACGCTCCGGCGTCAGTGCTGCTGGCCATGTATATGGCGGTGGCGGAAAAACAAGGGGTACCGCTTGAAAAAATTAGCGGAACCATTCAAAATGATATCCTTAAGGAATACGTGGCCCGGGGCACCTACATCTTCCCTCCCCGGGAATCGATGCGCCTGATAGTCGATATTTTTGCTTTTGCCGGGAAACATGTGCCCAACTGGAATACGATCAGTATCAGCGGCTACCACATCCGGGAAGCCGGTTCCACGGCAGTGCAGGAAGTGGCCTTTACTTTAAGTAATGCTATCGCCTACGTGGAGGCAGCCCTCGAAGCCGGGCTGGAGATCGATTCTTTTGCGCCAAGGCTTTCTTTCTTCTTTAACGCCCATCTCAACTTTTTTGAAGAGATTGCCAAGTTCAGGGCGGCGCGCCGCGTCTGGGCCCGCATCATGAAAGAGCGCTTCCATGCGACCAACCCCCGTTCCATGATGCTGCGCTTCCATACCCAGACTGCAGGCTGCACTCTTACCGCCCAGCAGCCCGATGTAAACATTATGCGCGTCGCTTTCCAGGCCTTAAGCGCGGTTCTGGGCGGAACGCAGTCGCTGCATACCAATTCGCGCGACGAAGCCCTGGCCCTGCCCAGCGAGCACTCGGTGCTGCTGGCGCTGCGCACGCAGCAGGTAATCGGTTATGAAATCGGGGTTGCCGACACCATCGATCCCCTGGGCGGCTCCTACTATGTGGAGGCGCTGACCGATCAAATCGAAAAAGAAGTCCTCGACTATATCCGCAAAATTGACGAGATGGGCGGCGCTGTAGCCGCCATTGAGAAAGGCTATATGCAGCAGGAAATCCAGGAAAGCGCTTACCGTTACCAGAAGGAAGTGGAAACGGGCGAGCGGACAGTAATCGGGGTAAATAAGTTTACCGGCGGCAATGAAATGCCCATGGATCTGCTCAAAGTGGACCCGGCGGTGGGAGAGCGCCAGGCAGCCCGCTTAAAAGAAGTGCGCGCCACCCGCGACGCGGCCAGAGTATCCGCGGCGCTGCAGCAGTTGTGCCGGGCGGCCCAGTCCAAAGAAAATTTAATGCCCCACATTGTAGAAGCGGTCAAGGCATACGCTACGCTCGGAGAAATTTGTGGCGTGCTCCGGGAAATTTTTGGCGAATACCAGCAGCAGGTGATCCTGTAAAGGAGGCTTTTTCAACTATGAGTAATAAACCGGTACGGGTTCTGGTGGGCAAAGTGGGCCTGGACGGCCATGATCGCGGGGCCAAGGTGGTGGCCAAGGCGCTGCGCGACGCAGGGATGGAAGTAATCTATACCGGATTGCGGCAAACTCCGGAGCAGATCGTGGAAGCGGCGCTGCAGGAAGACGTCCAGGTTATCGGCTTAAGCATCCTCTCGGGGGCGCATATGCAGTTGCTGCCTCCGGTGGTGGAGCTTTTACGGCAGCAGGGCGCCGCCGATATTATGGTTCTGGCCGGAGGGATTATTCCCCCTGAAGATATAGCCTATTTAAAAGAAGTGGGCATTGCCGAGGTATTCACCCCGGGAACGTCTACCAGCGACATAATAAACTATATCCGGGAGCATCTCGAAGAGAACGAGTAAAGGAGCGAAATGTTTTTGCTGGAAAATATAGATCATATTGGCGTGGCGGTAAAGGATCTGGAGGAAGCGTTAAAGGTATACCGTGATTGCCTCGGCCTGGAGATGGCCGGGGTGGAGGAGGTGGCCGAACAGAAAGTAAAGGTGGCCTTCCTGCCCGTGGGAGACAGCGAAATAGAGCTGTTGCAGTCTACCGATCCGCAGGGCCCCGTGGCCCGCTTTATCGAAAGCCGGGGTGAGGGTATTCAGCATATTGCTTTCCGGGTGCAAAACCTCGAAGAAAAGCTGGCCGAACTTAAAGCAAAAGGCGTGCGGCTCATCGACGAAAAACCCCGCTACGGCGCCGGCGGCGCCCGTATTGCTTTTCTACATCCCAAGTCCACCGGCGGTGTGCTGGTGGAGCTATGTGAACGTTAAACCATATCTGAAGAAAGCGGTGAATACATCATGGAAGAAAAAATAATGCACTTAAATGAAAGACGCCGCATTACCCTGGCCGGAGGCGGTGAAAAGCGGGTTGAAAATCAGCATCAGAAGGGCAAGCTAACCGCCCGGGAGAGGCTGGAGCAGTTACTGGATGAAGGCAGCTTTGTCGAACTGGGCACCTTTGTCCAGACGAACCTGGAAGACGCCAGCAGCCTGGACATTAAAAATCCCGGCGAGGGTGTGGTCACCGGGTATGGTACCATCAACGGCCGCCTGGTTTATGTTTTCGCCCAGGATTTCACCGTAGCCGGCGGATCCTTAGGTGAAGCTCACGCCAATAAAATCTGCCGGGTGCTGGATTTGGCCGGAAAAAACGGCGCTCCGGTGATCGGCTTAAATGACTCGGGAGGGGCACGCATCCAGGAAGGGGTCTTAGCCTTAAACGGCTACGGCTCCATCTTTTACCGCAATACTATCTACTCCGGCGTAATCCCGCAGATATCGGTGATCATGGGTCCGTGCTCCGGAGGCGCGGTCTATTCTCCCGCTTTAACCGACTTTATTTTTATGGTCAACCAGACGGGTAATATGTTTATTACCGGTCCCCAGGTGATCAAAGCCGTTACCGGCGAAAGCGTTACCCCGGAAGAGCTGGGCGGAGCCGCCACCCATAACGAGACCAGCGGGGTCGCCCATTTTTACGCAGCCGACGAAGCTGAATGTATCCATCAGATTCGCCGCTTGTTGAGCTTTTTGCCCTCCAATAACGTGGAAGACCCTCCGCTCGCCGATCCACGGGAGCCGGAGCTTTCGGCGGATGATCTGCCTGGACTGATCCCCGAAAACCCCAACAAAGCATATGATGTCAGAGATGTTATTTTGAGGGTAGTGGACGGCAGCGATTTTATGGAAGTGCACCGTGGCTATGCCACCAATGCCGTGGTCGGCCTGGCCCGCCTGGGCGGCCGCCCCGTAGGGATTATCGCCAACCAGCCCCAGGTGAAAGCGGGATGCCTCGATATCAACTCTTCGGATAAAATAGCCCGCTTCGTCCGCTTTTGCGACTGCTTCAATCTACCCCTGATCACATTTGTCGATGTGCCCGGCTACCTGCCCGGGGTGGAGCAGGAGTGGGGCGGAGTGATTCGTCATGGCGCCAAAATCCTCTACGCTTATTCAGAGGCGACGGTACCGCAGATATCGGTGATCTTGCGTAAAGCCTACGGCGGCGCCTACATTGCCATGAGTTCCCGCTCCCTGGGAGCGGATCTCTGCCTGGCCTGGCCCACCGCGGAAATAGCCGTTATGGGCCCCGAAGGAGCGGTGAACATTGTCAACCGCCGCGAACTGGAGGAGGCTGAAAACCCGGATCAGGCGCGCCGGGAGCTGGTGAAACAATACCGCGAAAAATACGCCAACCCGTATATCGCCGCCGCGCGCGGCTGGATTGATGAAGTTATCGATCCGCGCGAAACCCGCGCCTGGCTGCTGCGAGGGCTGGCCGCACTGGAAACAAAACGGGAGCAGCGGCCCCTGCGCAAGCACGGCAACATCCCGCTATAACTTTAAGTGTCAGACACTTAAAGTTATTGGCCTGGAGAAGGGAGAACTTTAATATGGTCTGCCTGCGATGTGGAGAAGAATTAGCGTCCAGGGAGCAGGTTTGCGCCGTGTGCGGCGCAAACCTGCTTTTCCCCTGCCGAAATGGTGGAAGCTCCACCTCAACGGGGATGCATGAAAAAACTGCTGCAGTACTGTCGTACCTGGCCGGCTGGATTACCGGTATTATTTTCTTTGTCATTGAGAATAACAAGTTTGTGCGCTTTCATGCCATGCAATCGATGCTTACTTTTGGGTCTATTTCTGCGATAAAGTATAATATTTTTCGCAAATTCATAGAAGTCCAATAAAAATGACATGGACGTAACCGTTTGGTAGAATTAAGTTAGCACACAAAATACCAACCAAAGGAGGTTACGTACCATGTCAGATAAGATTATACAG
>JAKPEE010000154.1 GCA_029552125.1 Bacillota bacterium
CCCGGCACCAAAGCCATGTGGCGAGGGCTGCAAGCCCTGGAAATAGCAGCAGAGATGTATGAGATCTTTGCACAGAGAGGAGCACCACCCCCCACATAACCTTTGACCCCCGGTGTCATGTATGGGTAAAGATTACCACCAGGGGAGAGGGAGAAAAAGCGCTCCTTATACGGCAAAGAACCAGGCTAAAAATATTCCCTTCTTCCTGGCTGAAAAAAAATGGTTTAAGGGGAACCGGGTTGCTAAAACCGGGGTTGCACCAGAGGGGCTGCTCTTTTTAGTACAGCCCCAAATTTTTAGGGCTCCTGCCATGGTTAAGCCGCTGTTTTTCAGAATTGGCAGGGGTATGATCCTGGAGCCGCCTCCCCAGCCAGCGGAAGAAGAAAAATAGGCCCAGGATGACTAAAATGGGTATGGCTATCCACAGCGGTTCCCGGCCCAGCGTCAACTGGTAGAAGAGGGTGGCCACCACCCAGCCGAGGGCGGTCAGGTAACCTGCCAGAAGCAGCCCATACCCCTTGCCCAGCTCTTTGATTACCGCACCCAGGGTGGCCACGCAGGGAAAGTAGATTAAGATAAATAAGAGATAGGCGTATGCCTGCAGGGGGCCTTGCGAAAAATACCGCTGCATGGCACTGTATGCTTCTACATCGGCCACTTCGGCCGCAATTCCTTCACTGTCTTCACCGGCCAGAGAGGCCCCCGGGGGATCCAGGATACCGGCGAAAGCATCCGCCAGGTTTGCCGGTATGGAAGCTAAAGCTGCGCCAATCCCTTCCCCAAAATTAAAGTCTTTCTCCGCCCCGGTGTCTCTTTCCGCCGCGCCGTCAATCTGGCTGTAGAGGGCATTCAGTGTTCCCACCACCAGTTCCTTGGCGAAGATGCCGGTAAACATGGCCACGGTGGCCGGCCAGTTTTCACTTTCCACGCCCATGGGCTTAAACACCGGGGTTATGGCCTGCCCGATCCTGGTTAGCACCGAATTGGGCGTGTTTTCATTGCCGAAAGTGCCGTCAATCCCCATGGAATTCAATAAACTCAATACCAGGACCACGATGACGATGACCCTGCCGGCGCGAAGCAGGAACTGCTTTAAGCGGTGCCAGGTAAACGAAAAGATGTTTTTCCATTGCGGGGCGTGGTAGGGGGGAAGCTCCATGATGAAATGGGCCACCTCGCCCTTAAACAGGGTATATTTCAATAGCAGCCCGGTCAGAACAGCCAGGATAATCCCGGCAAGGTAAATGGAGAAAACCACATTACCGGCCCTGGCCCCGAAAAAGGCTGCGCCGAACAGGGCATATACGGGCAGCCTGGCCCCGCAAGACATGAGGGGCGCCATAAACACGGTGAGATACCTGTCTTTTTTATGCTCCAGGGTGCGGGTGGCCATTACCGCGGGGACGGTGCAGCCAAAGCCGACCAGCAGGGGGACGAACGCTTTACCGGGCAGGCCCAGCATGCGCAAAAAACGGTCCATGACAAAGGCAGCCCGGGCCATGTACCCGGAATCTTCCAGCAGGGAGAGCATCAGAAACATGGTGAATATAATCGGGATAAAGGTTGCTACTGTCTGGATCCCGGCGCCCAGCCCTCCGGCTAAAATAGTGGTTAACCAGGCAGGGGGGCCGAGGTTGTCCAGCAGGTAGCCAAACCCATCGACAAAGATAGTCCCAAACAATATCTCAAAGAATTCAGTAAAAGCGCCGCCGATGCTCATGGTGGCCCAGAAAATGGCATACATGACCAGAAGAAAAAGAGGGATGCCGAAAACCCGGTGCATCACTACGCCATCGATCCGGTCACTGAATGAATCCTTGTTTGCGGTGCGCCTGATCAACTTTCCGGCAGCTTCCTGAATAAAGGCAAAGCGGGAGTCAGCCAGGACAATGTCAACGGCCTCACCCAGCTTGCTTTCAACAACATCAATTTCCTTTCGAATCTCCGGCGCTGCTATAGCACCCGACGACACCACCCGGGCTGTTACCCATGGATCCCGCTCCAGCAACTTCAGGCTCACCCAGCGGGCCTCCGCACCCAGGGAGGTCGCCACCTTTTCCAGTTTAGGATTCAAGCGCTTGAGGGCCGCCTCCACCGCGGGAGGGTAGCCAATGTGGGCCGGCGAAGGCCTGGCCTTCGGCAACACCTCCGCCAGCACGAGTTTGACCCGCTGAATATCCTCTTTACTTGTGGCGCTTATCCCCATGACCGTGCAGCCCAGGCGCTTCTCCAACTGGGCCAGGTCTATGAAGATCCCATTCTTCGCCGCCAGGTCCAGCATATTCACCACCAGCAGTATTGGAACCCGCATCTCTAAAAGCTGGGTGGTCAGGTAAAGATTGCGCTCCAGGTTGGTGGCATCGACGATATTGATCACCATGGCCGGTTCGCCGCTTAAGATGTAGTCCCGGGCAATTCTTTCATCTTCGGAATGGGCTGAGAGGGAATATATCCCCGGGAGATCGACCAGGGTAATGCTGTTTTCGCCCAGGACCACTGAACCTTCCTTACGCTCTACCGTCACACCCGGCCAGTTGCCGATGCGCTGCTTGCTGCCCGTCAGGCCGTTGAAAAGGGTGGTCTTACCGGAATTGGGGTTACCGACAACAGCAACCTTTTGTAGAACATCCACTGTTCTTTCTCCTTAACTTCAGGATATCGGCCTCGTCCTTGCGCAGTGAAAGTTTGAACCCGCGCACCTCTATTTCTACCGGATCCCCCAAAGGCGCCACCTTGCATAATGTAAGCGGCGTCCCCCTGGTCAGGCCCATGGAAAGCAATTTGCCGCGGTAGACAGCATCTTTGCCGTCGTAACCAATAATCTCGGCGCTTTCGCCGGGTCGCAGGTCTTTAACTTTTAGATCCATCAGCTACTGCCCCCTCATTTTAGTTAGTATAAACTAACTTTTATAGCCGATCAAAACCTTTGCGCTGCAGACGCTACTGCTGTTGTCCGGGGGTAAAGGTTAAAGTTTTTGTTAGTGGAGACTAACTATTTTTCTATAATATACCCCAAGCTTCAAAGAGTTGTCAACTACCAAAAAAATATTCACCCTCTGCTTCGGGATTAAGGCAACATCGCCTCGCTTATAACAGTTTACAGCAACAGCTACATGCACCCCGGGCGAGGCCGGTAGGAGCTGCCCTCCCCGGTCGGCACGGGGCAATTGCAGTTCTTTAAAAAAAAAAGTATACTGAAGAGTAAGTAAACCGGGGGGAGGAGAAAGCAATGTTTGAAATAATCGATCATATTGAGATTGAGCTAACTGCTGACGACATTCTTAAAGGCCAGGGCATGGACCCGGCCAGGGCTTCGGATCGGGTCAAAGATGTGGTGCTGGAGGTATTAACGGAGGCAAACTCCCTTGTGGAGCCGAAGGCCATGGCCGGCAAACTGCCGGTCCTTGACTTTGCCCATGAAACCCTTACCTTTGAGGGCGGCATATTTGAAGGCCCCCTGGTCAAACGGGCCCTGGCCGGCGCCACGGAGATTTTCCTGGCTGTCTGTACCATCGGCCCGAAGCTGGAAGAACGCATGAAAGAACTGATGGCCAGCGACATGTTAAAGGGCCTGGCGCTGGACGGCGCCGGAACCGCCGCCATCCGCCTGGTCAGCCAGGCCGTGACCAATATGCTGATTACCGCGGCGGAAAATAGCGGCCTTAAAACGGGCATGAAGGCCCAGCCGGGCCAGGAAGGTTGGCCCATTGAGCAGCAGCGCGTGCTGTTTAGCGTCCTGCCTGCGGAAAAGATCGGGGTGCGGCTGACTGATAGTTGTCTCATGATTCCCAGAAAATCAGTCTCTTTTGTTCTGCCCCTGGGCAAAGATTTGCGCGAAGACGCGACCCCCTGTGATTTCTGTTCCAAGCGGGAGCGCTGCCCCTGGCGCAGGGAAAAACAAGTTGCAGCCGGATAGCTAAACCCGTCCTCTCTCTTCGCTGTTATTTGCTGCAATTATGCCTAATTTCTATTGATTTTACCGGCATATAGGGCTAAAATAATAGCGATAAGGGAAATTTGAGGTGATCTTATGCGGGTTAACAGTACGGACCTCCAGAATGCGTTCGGCAAATATCTGGCCCTGGTGGAAAAAGAAGAGATCGTCGTTGTTAAAAACGGAAAGAATGTCGCCAAGCTAATACCTTATACGGAGCCCGATTATATCGCGGTTCTCGAAGGATCCCCAACATACAAAAAAAGGGTCACCTATGAAGAATACCTGGAGCTGGTTAACACATCGGAGCAGCGCTACGAATTGATTAACGGCGAGATCTACCTGCTTTCTTCCCCCGGCTTTCGACACCAGGTTATTGTGAACGAAATTGCAGGACATTTTTATAACTTTTTCCGGGGAAAAAGCTGCCGTTCTTTAACGGCCCCGCTGGACGTACGTCTTTTCGGTTACGCAGCTAAGTTTGAAGAAGATCCGAACGTGGTTCAGCCGGATATTGTTGTCATTTGCGATGAAGAAAAGGTCAGCGCAGACAATAAATACCTGGGCGTCCCCACCCTGGTGGTGGAGGTGCTCTCTTCTTCCACAAAGAGCAAGGACATGATCGTCAAGCTAAACCTTTACCTGAAAAGCGGCATAAAAGAATACTGGATCGTCGATCCTGAAGCCGGCGCAATCATGCGCTATTCTTTTACCGCAGAGCGGGAGATCAAAGAATTGAATTATTTCAAGGAAGGGGAAACCATCGGCTCCACCGTATTTGAAGGCCTGGCGATACCGTTGCGCGAAATTTTTACCTGATCAAACCGTCCTGTTTGCAGGAAATCAAGGGAAGAAAAGGGAATAGCACCCGGCAGAGAAGGTTTACAAGGGGGCCATGATGATGCAGCGCCATTTTCACCAGAAAGTAGCCGTGGTCACCGGCGCCGGTTCCGGCATTGGGAGGGCCATCTCTATCCAACTGGCGAAAACAGGGGCGAAACTGGTCCTGGCGGCGCGGCGGGAAGGCCCGCTCGAAAAGCTGGCGGCGGAGCTTTCGCCGGCAGAAGCGCTGCCCTGTCCGACAGACGTTACCGTGCCGGGTGAAGTAAGGTGGTTAATGGAGCAGGCCGTAAAGCATTTTGGCCGCATTGATTACCTGTTTAACTGTGCCGGCGTTTTTAAAGCCGGCGGGATGGGCGGCTTGAGCATGGAATCCTTGCGGCAGATGATGGAAACCAACTACATGGGTACAGTGCACTGTGTCCGCGCCGCAGTTCCGCTGATGCGCCGCCAGGGCGGGGGGCATATCATCACGCTCTCTTCCCTGGCGGGGAAATACCCCTTTCCCGGCTCTTCTGCTTACTCGGCCTCCAAGTTTGCCGTGGCCGGAATGTCCAACGCCCTGCGCCGGGAACTTAAACCCGAATATATTCATGTTACTGCAGTCTACCCCTCCTTCGTCCGCTCGCCGCTCCTGGAGGGGCACCTGGAAAGCGTTAAAAACACCCTCTTCTTCCGGCTCACCGGCGATTACTCGCCGGAGCAGGCGGCCGCAGCAATCCTGCGCGCGGTGGCCAAAAAAAAGCGGGAGCTGGTCATCCCGCCTTTTACCCGCCTGACCGTACCACTATACGGTCTCTTCCCGGGACTGGTGGAAACGCTAATCGGAAAGCTTTGCGGCGGCTGGCCGTCCTACGACGAACCGGCCTCCGCGCCGCCCAGGGCCTGAATAATGGCGCGGCAAAAATACGGCAGGTCGGAAGGGACGCGGGAGGTGATGATATTGCCATCCCTGACCACCGCTTCATCCACGTACTCAGCCCCCGCGTTCAACAGGTCATCCTTGATGGAAAAAAAGGCGGTGGCTTTTCGTTTCTTTAAAGCCCCGATCGATGCCAGCATCCACGGTCCGTGGCAAATGGCGGCCACAATTTTACCGAGGCGGTGCGCTTCCCTGACGAAGTTGACCATTTCCGGCGAGCGGCGCATATGATCGGGCGAGTAGCCACCGGGAATAATCACCGCGTCAAACTGCTCCGCCCGGGCTTCACCGGCCGCCAGGTCCGCTGTGGCAGGGTAGCCATGCTTGCTTAAGTATTCTCCCACAACCGGGGCGACAACGCTCACCCTGGCCCCGGCTTCCTGAAACCGGTAATAAGGGTACCAGAACTCGGGGTCCTCGTATAGCTTTTCCAATAAGATGGCGATATGTTTGCCCTTCAGATTCATCACTTCATCTCCTTTGATTATTGCTTTTTCCAGCCCGGTGCACATAGACTCGCCCCTCCCTGCGGGTGACTTCAACCGGGAGGTCCAGAAAGTCGGACAGGTTGCCCGGGCTAAGCAGCTCCGCCGTGCGGCCGGCAGAATGCACCCGGCCTTTTTTCAACAGCAGCACGCGGCTAAATACCGGCGGCACCTCCTCAAAACGATGGGTCACGTAAATCATGGTCGGCCCGGCGGGGTCCCGGCCCAGATGCTGCAGGGTGTCCAGGTAATTTTCCCGGGCCGGCCAGTCCAGCCCCGTGCAGGGTTCATCCAGGATCAACAGCGGGGGCGAGTTGAACATGGCCCGGGCAATGAGCACCCGCTGCCGCTCCCCTTCGGAGAGTGTACGGTAGGCCCTGGAGCTTAGCGCTCCGCAGCCCAGCCTGGTTAAAATTTCACGGGCCCGCTGCAGGTCGGCTTCCGGGGGGGGACGATCCAGCCCGATGATCGCCTCCTTTCCCCCGGCGACAATATGCTCGGCCGCTTCACCCTGGTAGAGCCGGTCTCGCAGGGCGGCGCTGACCCAGCCGATGGATTTGCGCAGCTCCCGCAGGTCGCAGGTGCCGAATTGCCGTCCTAAAACTGTGGCCCGGCCTGAAGACGGCTGCACGTACCCGGCGGCGATGTTGAGCAGGCTGGTTTTGCCCGAACCGTTCAGGCCGACCACGGCCCAGTGTTCTCCCGGATTTACCGTCCAGTCGATCTCTTTTAAAATCACTTTGCCGTCGCGCACCCATGAGACCTTTTCCAGTTTGATAACCGGATCCGGTGCCATCTTAAAGACTCCTCCGGCTCTACTTAATATCCCCATTATACCAGATGAAGAAGGCCTTCCGGGAAAAGACTTAAAATGCCTGCGGAAATCAACTGCACCTTTTAAAAAGGCATGCATATTAATATATCAGGTGAATATATAATTTTTGTTTCCCTTGAAAGGAGTATTGGAGTATGGCTTCCGAACACAACACCCATTACCACGGCAACATCACCGGCAACGGTAACGGCAATCCGGCAGAACTGACCCATAATCATCGCCACCCCTGTCCCCAGACGCGCGGAACGCTGTTTCGCATCTTTATCCCGGCCGGGACGGTTATTAATCTGCTCAATGTCCTGGAACTGACTTCTCCGTCCGGTATCTGCCTGATCCTGCGAATACCGCTGCTTCAGGATAAACATGCGGCGGTGCAAGCCCTGTTTGACGCCGTTAAACAGGCCGGCGGCACTGTCGAAGCAGTATAGGTAAATGCCTAGTAAAGCCTGCACCAGAAGCGGCAGGGACACCTTATCCCTGCCGCTTCTTTATCCGCCAGCCCTCAAGGCCAGGGCGGCCACCCTGTGGTGGTATTACCCCTGCAGCAAGACCCGGGCCGCGTTTTGCCCCGCGATCAGCTCCACCTCTGCCTCGCTCAGGCCGGTCTGCGCCATCTCCTTGAAGTAACGGGAGGGCGAAAGAAGAGGATAATCGCTGCCAAGCATCACTTTGGGAATGATCTCTGCCAGCCGCGCCGCCTCGTAGACGCGGGGCTGGTAAAGATAAGGAGAGGCCGCGGTGTCGTAGTAGACATGGGCCAGGCCTTTTTTCAACTCCGGCATGAATTCGTAGAAACACAGCCCGCCTCCCCAGTGGGCAAAAATAATGGTTAACCCGGGATTGTTGACCGCGAAAGCGTAGGCCCTGGCCGGGCCGGTTCCCCCTTTACCGGGATAATAATGGCCCACCTGCTCATTGGTATGCATGAGCACCGGCAAGCCCCTTTCCCTGCAGACGCCTGCCAGCTCTTTCATTTGCTTTTGATCGGCAATGTCAAAGCGCCCGGCATCAGGGATCAACTCCCCTACCCCTTTCAGCCCCTTGTCGTGGCAGCGGGCGATTTCCTTTTCAAAGCCGGGATTCAGGGGCGGCGCCAGGGCGAAACCGATTAGCCTGTCCTGGTATTTCTGGCAGGACTCGATGATATAATCATTGGCTTCACGGCAGAGCCCCAGGTCGTTGAAAGGAAAGCCAAAAACCACGGATTTATCCACCCCGCACCTGTCCATGCTGGCGATAAGGTCTTCGGCCGTGGCATACTTGACCTTGGGGCCGCTGTGAATCAGCTTGAAGTGGGCTTCCCGCTCTTTGTATAGATCAACCGCTTTGATAAAATCCGGCGATAATATGTGGACATGCACATCGATAATCATAATCCTTCGCCTCCTGCGCTCGCGCCTTTGCTATATATGTTCCATTTTTTTTGGCCATTCCCTTTTCCTGCTGCTGATACTTTAGTGGCGCCGCCCAGGCCTGGCCACCAGGCCGGCCGGAACATAATAAATTGATAAAAACAATAGTTTGCCTTGCCATACAGGCCAGCCCATGCTAATATAAAAATATACCCTGGGGGGGTATAATAAATAGGAAACCGGGAAGGGGATGAGGCAACGTGAACGAAAAAGCCGTTTTGCTTATATCAGGCATGAGCTGCGCCGCCTGCGCGCAGCGTATTGAAAAGGCTTTGTCCGGCACGGCGGGAGTGATCACGGCGCGGGTAAATTTCGCCGCCTCCAAGGCTTACGTCGAGTATGAGCCAACCAGAATAACGCTGCCAGAGCTTATAGCCGTAGTGGAGTCGGCCGGCTACCGGGCCGAGGCAGAGCGGGAAAATATCAAGACAGCCGAGCTAAAAATCAAAGGGATGAGTTGCGCCGCCTGCGCCCGCAAAATTGAACGCAACCTCTTAGCGCTGGAAGGGGTGCAGGAAGCGCAGGTCAATCTGGCCACGGATAAAGCGGTTCTGCGCTACGACCCGGCTCTAATCAAGCTGGAGAAACTTAAGCAAGCAGTGCGTGACAGAGGTTACGATATTGTCGAAACCGAAGTGCCGGTTGGCGGCCGGGAACCTGCCGGGCGCGCGGAGGAAAAAGTTAGCCGGGCCGCCCGCCGGCTGAAGCTTGCCGCCGCCTTCGCCGTCCCCCTCATGGCGCTGATGATCGTGCATATGCTGGGGGTCGCCATCCCCGGCCATTTGATTATTGAAGCCTTGCTGGCCTTTCCGGTAGTCTTTATCGCCGGCGCGGAAACCCATAAAGCCACCTGGAACGCCCTCAGGCACGGCAGTGCCACCATGGACACCCTGATCACGCTGGGCTCCCTGGTGCCGTACCTGCTCAGCCTGCTGGCTTTCTGGTTCCCCGTTACCACCTTTTTTGAAATGTCCTCCTCTATCCTGACCCTGCACCTGGTGGGGAGCTATCTTGAAGCGAGAGCGATGGGCCGGGCTTCCCAGGCCATAAAAAAACTTCTTTCCCTGGAAGCAAAACGGGCGCGCATTTTGGATGGAGGCGTGGAAAAGGAAATACCGGTGGAGGAGCTTTCCGCCGGTGATATCATGATCATCAAGCCGGGAGAGAAAATCCCTACTGACGGGATCGTTGTCGGTGGAGAAAGCACGGTCGATGAGTCCATGGCCACCGGCGAATCGCTGCCGGTAACCCGGCGCCCGGGCGACGAGGTCATCGGCGCCACGGTAAATTTGCAGGGGCTTTTGAAAGTAAAAGCAACCAGGGTTGGCGCCGATACTTTTCTGGCCCAAATGATTAAACTGGTGGAAGAATGCCAGGGATCCAAGGTGCCGATCCAGGAGTTTGCCGATCGCGTGACCGGTTATTTTGTTCCGGCAGTGCTCTTGCTTGCCGCCGGCGCCTTTGTTTCCTGGATGGTTTTCCCCCAATTTCATACGGGCATTGTCGAGCTTTTGAACCTGCCCTGGAGCAATACTGGCGCGCCGCTATTGACCCAGGCTTTCCTGGCCATGACTGCTGTCCTGGTCATCTCCTGCCCCTGCGCCCTGGGCCTGGCTACCCCCACTGCCCTGATGGTGGGCAGCGGTATGGGCGCGGAAAAAGGCGTTTTAATTAGAAGCGGTGATGCTATTCAAACCTTAAAAGAAATCAGGCTGGTGGCCTTTGATAAAACCGGCACCATCACCCGGGGTAAACCGGCGGTAACCGATATTATTCCCCTGTCCGGATACAAAGAAGAAGAAATCCTGTTCTATGCCGGCAGCCTGGAAGCCGCTTCCGAGCACCCCCTTGGCGCCGCGGTAGTGGAAAAGGCCAAAGAGGCGGGGGTGGCCCTGCAAGCGGTGGAGCATTTTACGGCCATCAGCGGCAAGGGAGTAGAAGGCACGGTAAACGGGAAAAAGGTGCTTCTGGGCAGCCGCAGGCTGATGGAGGAACACGGCCTGGCCATGGAAGACAGCCTGCCGCTGCTGGACGCCCTGCAAGATGAAGCTAAAACGGCGGTTATTCTTGCCGTAGAGGGCAAACCGGCCGCGCTCATCGCCATCGCCGATACGATCAAGGAAGACTCCGCTGCCGCCATCGCTGAAATTCAGAAAATGGGCTTAAAAACAGCCATGATCACCGGCGACAACGAGCGCACCGCCCGGGCCATCGCCGCCAGGGCCGGCATCGACATGGTCGTTGCCGGAGTTCTGCCTGAAGGCAAGGTCGAGACCATTAAAAAATTGCAGGAAGAATACGGCCTGGTGGCCATGGTCGGCGACGGCATCAATGACGCCCCGGCGCTGAAGCAGGCCAATGTGGGTATCGCCATCGGCAGCGGCACCGATGTGGCCATTGAAGCAGCCGATATCACCCTGGTCCGGGGAGAGCTGGGAGGCGTGGTTACGGCCATCAAGCTGTCACAGGCCACCTTTGGAAAAATCAAGCAAAATTATTTCTGGGCCTGGTTTTATAATGCCCTGGCCATTCCGGCCGCCTTTTTCGGCCTGCTGCACCCGATGATCGGCGCCGCGGCCATGGCGCTCAGCTCTCTGAACGTGGTTTTAAACTCGCTGCGGCTGCGCCGGGCCAGGGTAGATTTTTTACCCGGCAGCCACCCTGTGCCACAGAGTTAACCTTCACGGAACAGGCAACCCTTTAAGGAGGCGATCACCATGGATCACGGGCCCGGCGGCTCAAACGGCGGCGGGGCGCCCCAGCCTGGCTGCGGGCACTGCCACCACCGCGGCGGCAGCTACGGCAAAGACCGGGATAAAATACTGCACGGCCTCAGGCGGGTGGAAGGCCAGGTGCGGGGCATCCAGAAAATGGTTGAGAGCGACCGCTATTGCGTCGATGTGCTCAACCAGATCGCTGCCGCCCGCATGGCCCTGGCCAGGCTGGCCCTGATTGTTTTGGAAGATCACACCAGGGGCTGCGTCAGCCGGGCCATGGCGGAGCAGAAAGAGCAGGATGAGATCATCGAGGAGCTGCTGCAGGTTATTAAAAGACTAATCTAATTTGATCGGACGCACAACAGGATTGGCCTTAAACTCCAGCTTATACTGACGGCTATATCCCATGTCACAACATCTGAAAATATTGAATAGTATACCACGGGCAGTCAGTGCTGATGGATCATGTTAGCGCTTTTCACTGTCCCGGGCCGGATTTTGGACCGGCGCAGCGGATCAATAACAAAGGAGAACTGCAGGCCATGAAAGTAGACGAGATCAAGAACATTTGTGTAGTCGGCACCGGAACCATGGGCCACCAGCTCAGTGTCTTGTGCGCCCTATCCGGGTATCAGACGACCTGTGTCAGCAGAAGCGAAGCAGGGCTGGAGAGGGTGCGGCAGTTTATGCAAACGTACCTGGCCGGGCGGGTAGCCAAGGGGAAGTTGACTGAAGAGCAGGCCGGCCAGGCGCGAGAAAATTTAAAGTTAACAACCAGCCTGGAAGAGGCGGCCCGGGAGGCCGATTTTGTCATCGAAGCGGTGGTTGAGATCCTCGACGTAAAAAGAGAACTGTTTCAAAAGCTTGACCGTTTCTGCCCGCCGCATACCATTCTCACCACTAACAGCTCTTACCTGGCCAGTTCCCGCATCGCCGGCGCCACGGCCCGGCCGGAAAAAGTGTGCAATATGCACTTCTTCAACCCCGCCCTGGTGATGAAGTGCGTCGAAGTAGTGAAGGGGCCCCATACCGCTGAAGAAACCATTACGGTGACCATGGAGTTGGCCCGCCGCCTGAATAAAGCACCGGTCCTGCTGCACAAAGAAATATACGGCTTTGTGGTCAACCGCATTTTCAGGGCGCTGGTACAGGAGGCCCTCTTTCTGCTCGATACCGGTGTGGCCTCAGTGGAAGACATCGACAGCGCCGTGGTTAACGCCCTGGGCCATCCCATGGGCCCGTTCAGGCTCCTTGACCTGACGGGCATCGATCTTGGCTACCACGCCCGCATGGAGCGCTACCGCGAGACCATGGACCCCGCCGAAAAGCCTTCACCGGTCCTGGTCGAAAAATACGCCCGCGGCGAATGGGGCCGTAAAACCGGCAAGGGTTTCTATGAGTACGACTAGCCGCCGTTTTTTTACTCATGCAAGCGGGCCGGCGGCAATTCTGCCGGCCCGCTTGCATGTGAAAGCTGCACCGGCCTGCTAACGGCTTAGCCTGCCGCCGCTCTACCCGTGGTCAAAGGGAATATCCTGTAGTAAAGAGACGGTTTGATCCGGTCAAAATGTTCTGGTGGCGGTTCCCCTGTTGGCCTGGTATCCAAACATAAAGCCACCGGATGATATGATATAATTCAATTAGCAAACCGGAGCTTATGAATACAGGGGTGTCTTGAGACTGGACCGGGCTGACCTTTTTATCACGGTATAAACATTTTCCAGGGGGAAATGGTAATGTAGATTTTAGCGGTTGTAGCCGTAATTATAGGGGCGCTGGGTGTGATGATCAGGTACTTTAAATGGTACTGGCTGATTGCCGGTTACAACACCATGACCAGGGAAAGGAAACGCCAGGTCGACATTGAAGGGTTGGGCAAATTTTTAGGCAACATGTTCTTTGGCCTCGCCGCTGTTATGGCCGCAGGCAGCGTGCTGGCCTATTTTGCAGTACCCGGAGTGTCTATTGCCGTTCCGGTGATCATGGTCATTTTAATTGTCTATATGCTGATTAAAGCCCGGTATTTTGACGCCGGTGCGTGCAATCCGGACGGTACGCTGCGCCGCTCAACGAAAATTATTATTGGCTTAATTATCGCTTTACTGGCGGCCATTGTGGTCTTAACTTATACCGGCACGTTTCCTTCCAGGGTAATCGTTGATCCTGAATCGGTGCAAATCAAAGGGATGTACTCTGTAACAATCCGGAGAGACGAGATACACAATATAACCCTGGAAGACTCCCTGCCGCAGATATTAAGAAGGACAAACGGGTTCAGTGCCGGCGGGGTGTTAAAGGGCCACTTTGAGCTAAAGGATTTAGGCCGGGCCAGGCTCTACGTTGACGCGAATAAACCGCCATTTATCTATATCAATACCGCCGATGGGCTGGTTATTGTCAACCAGGGGGACCGGCAAAACACAGAGAAACTTTACCAGACCCTTACCGGCAGCACCCGGCCATAAGACGGTTAAAAACCGCGGCTTTACCGGTGCCAGCGCTGCTGCTGCCCGCTCTTGATGCATTGGAGGTTTAAAGTCTGTGGCTGTTTTCTACTGGATTATAGACTTGCAAATTCCGCTGGCCATGATTGTTATCGGCCTGCTCTTTCGCCAATGGATTCCCAAAAAGATCAATCATGTTATCGGTTATCGAACCAAAAGATCCATGAGCTCTCAAGAGGCCTGGGAATACGCCAACCGCCGCTTTGCCGGGCTGTGGCTAAAACTAGGCTGCTTCCTGCTTCCGCTGATTATATTAATTAAACTGCTGCTTCCCTTTAAACCAGAATACCTGACTTTCGTCAACACCTCACTGGCGCTTGCCGCCATGCTGCTCAGCATCCCCATCGTGGAAAAAGAGCTAAAGCAAAAATTTAATCTGTAAATCTACCGCCCGGCGAACGTTTTCTGTTGCTTGCGGGGCTGTTCCTGGGGCGAGCGATAAATACTCCATGGGAAAAGTTCTGCGAAAAAACCGAAAAAACAAGAGAAGAAAAAAAGAAGCAATGCATATGTACATAAAAATTGGCTCCCCAGGCAGGACTCGAACCTGCAACCTACCGGTTAACAGCCGGCCGCTCTGCCATTGAGCTACTGAGGAACCTTCGTTAGACGTTAATTATTATATCCAAGTGGTATCAGTTAGTCAAGAGTTTTGAGCAGGCAATTATTACGTAAAAATTAATTTTAAAATCCTGCTTTCCGGCTATTCAAGGTAGTCTTTAAGCCGCTTGCTGCGCATGGGATGGCGCAGTTTGCGCAGGGCCTTGGCTTCGATCTGGCGGATCCGTTCGCGGGTGACGCCGAAATGCTGGCCCACCTCTTCCAGGGTGCGGGTGCGGCCGTCATCGAGGCCGAAGCGCAGGCGCAGCACTTTCTCCTCGCGGGGCGTTAGCGTGTCAAGGACATCTTCCAACTGCTCTTTGAGCAGTTCGAAAGCGGCTGCCTCAGCAGGAGCCTGGGCATCCTGGTCCTCGATGAAATCTCCAAGATGGCTGTCATCCTCCTCGCCGATGGGCGTTTCCAGGGATACAGGCTCCTGGGCGATTTTTAAAATCTCCCTGACGCGCTCTTCACTGACGTTCATTTCCCGGGCAATTTCTTCGGGCAGCGGTTCGCGCCCCAGTTCCTGGACTAGCTGGCGGGAAACACGGATTAACTTGTTGATCGTTTCCACCATGTGCACCGGGATACGAATGGTGCGGGCCTGATCGGCGATGGCCCGGGTTATGGCCTGGCGGATCCACCAGGTGGCATAGGTGCTGAATTTGTAGCCTTTGCGGTAGTCAAACTTTTCTACGGCTTTGATCAGCCCCAGGTTTCCTTCCTGGATCAGATCCAGGAACAGCATGCCCCGGCCCACATACTTCTTGGCAATACTGACCACCAGGCGCAGGTTAGCCTCCGCCAGGCGGCGGCGGGCCTCTTCATCGTTTTGTTCAATGGCCCGGGCCAGGTCTATCTCTTCTTCCGAGGTGAGCAGGGGTATTTTCCCGATCTCTTTTAGATACATGCGCACCGGATCGTTAATGGCCACGCCTTCCGGCAGGTCTAAATCATCATCCGCCTTTAGATCGTCCTCGTCCAGCTTGATCTCTTCTTCGCCGTCTACTGAAACATCTACCGGTCCGGCAACGGAATCATCAACAATATCAATGCCATCCTGGGCCAACTTATCATAAAAATTGTCAAGAGCATCCACCGAGAGTTCGTAAGGCTGCAAGGTATCGATGATCTCTTTATAAGTGAGCGAACCCTTCTTTTTGCCACGATCCAGTAAGTCCTGCTGGACTTCTTCCAGAGAAACGGTTTTTTCTATTTCTTTAGCCATTAAAATTCTCTCCTCCCCCGGAACGATAAGGGCTGCGACCTGCTTTCACAATCATCTGCAACTTCTCCCGAAGTAAATTCCTGGCCTGTTCTTCGAGGCCTTGTTTTTCCATTGCTTTTATTTTTGCTTGAATCTCTTGCCACTGCCGCTCCTGCATTCTCTCTTTAATCCGGGTGATGCAATCGGCAGCCATTTTTTCTATCGTTTCCCACGGTAAATCCTGCAGGCTGGGCTCCGTTGCTGCCGCGACGATTAAAGCATGCGCCTGCGGGTCTGAAAAACGATCGATCAGTCCTTCTTCTGTTAACGTTAAACCTGCCTCTTTTATCTTCAAGATTTCTTCCAGCACCTGTCTGGCCACCGGATGTTCTAAATCATCTATATTCAGTTCATCTTGCAGCCGGGTAGCCAGCTCTTCGTATTGTATAATTAAGGAAAGAAGCAGCTTCTCTGCCGCGTTAATCCTTATTTGATTATTATTATTAGTTTGGTCTTTTAACACCAGATTATTTACATCGTTTCCCTTGCCCGGGTATTTCTTTAATTCGCCCCGCAGGGCTTCCTCTGAGACCCCTATTTCTTCCGCTACCTGCTTCAGGTAATAGTCACGCTCCACCAGGTTGTTTATCTGTCTCAGCAGGGCCAGCGCCTCTGACATGTAGCGCAGCCGCCCTTCGGCCTGGTCCACCCTGTTTCGCTCTTTGAGCCTGGAAAGCTGGTATTCCACCAGGGGAGCGGCGCTCCGGATGATTTTAAGAAATTCCTCCGCCCCTTTTTCCCTGATCAGGCTGTCCGGATCGCTGCCGGCGGGCAGCACCGCCACCTTAACCGTGCAACCAGCATCCTTTAGAATTTTCAACCCACGCCAGGTGGCGGCTTCGCCGGCGCTATCCGCATCATAGGCGATGGTTACTGTGTTCGCCTGGGAGCGGAGCAGCCGGGCCTGGGCCGGAGTCAGGGCGGTTCCCTGGGAAGCGATCACATTTTTCACGCCGGCCTGGTGGGCGGCGATAACATCGGTATAGCCTTCCACCATAATGGCCTCGTTTTCCCTGCGTATGGCCTCCCGGGCCAGGTGCAAACCATAGAGGACGGTCCCTTTTTGAAAAACAACCGTCTCCGGAGAATTTAAATATTTCGGCCCGGACTGCTTTCCTTCTTGCAGGGCCCGTCCACCAAAGCCGACTACTTTCCCGTTTATATGAAAGATCGGAAAGATCACCCGGTGTCGAAAACGATCATAAACGCCGCCGCTTTTATCCCGGGTTAAAACCAGTCCCGCCTGGAGCAGCAGCTCTTCCGAATAGCCTTTACTGAGGGCAAAACGGGTAAAGTTGTCCCATCCGCCCGGTGCATAACCTAACTTGAATAATTCGATGGAGCTCTGGTCAATTCCTCTATCTTGCAAATACTGCGCCGCTACTTTACCCATGGCGGGTTCTTTCAGGCATGAACAAAAAAAATGAAGCGCCAGCCGGTTCAGGGCATAAATTTGCTCGCGCAGCAGATCCTGTTTGCGGTTAGCCGCTTTTGGCTCCGGAATTTTCACCCCGGCCCGGCGGGCCAGCATGCGGGCAGCCTCGGTAAAGCTAAGGTTGTCCATTTTCATGATGAAACTGAACACATTTCCTGAAGCCCCGCAGCCGAAACAATAAAATAGCTGTTTTTCCGGGGAAACACTGAAGGAAGGTGTTTTTTCACTGTGAAAGGGACATAATCCGACCATATTTTTGCCCCGCTTTTCCAGGGTTAAATATTCCTCCACCAGACTGACCAGGTCAGTGCGCTGCCTGATTTCGTCAATAATAGCTTCCGGTATCCCCTGGAGCACAGCTAACACCCGCCATTTATTTCTTTACGCCGCCAAGAAGGATAACAAAAACCTCATCCCGAATCTTGAGACGAGGCACCCTGGATAACGACTCGACTTACGGCTATCCGACAAATTTGCGGGATTAATCCTCCCCTCGGCAATGTTGATCATTTTTTTCTGTTACACTATATTCTACAGCCTCCTATCGATTCCTGCCGCATAAAAAATTTTCTTTATAGTATTATTGTATATCTCTATTATTGTCAGATAATAGCAGATTGATTCTAAAAAAGTAATAGCCCCAATCGGGCAGAAAGGCGCACGCACTATTAATCCGCCGAACCGGTTCCATGGCAGGCGCAGCAAAATTAAAGCCGGGCTTTCGCCCGGCTTTTGATCTGGCCCCGGTTTACTTCACCGGGCTGGCGCCCAGTTCTTTCACCTTGGCCGTGGCTTCAGCCACCGCTTTATTAAACTCTTCTTTATCAAGGCCGGACATTTCGGCATAGAAGATGCGCTCGCCGTTTAAGCCCACTTCGTCCAGCATTTTCCGGGCGCGCGCCACTCTCTGTTTAATCCAGTAAGCCACATTTTTATAGGGGCAGCTCGCATTACCCTCTTCAGTGCAACCCACGACCACTACGCCGTCCAGGCCCAGCTCAAATGCTTTGAGCAGGTGCAGAGAATCCAGCTTGGCCACACAGGGGAAGCGCACTACAGCCGCATGCTCAGGCTTGTTATTGATAAATTCGGGCAGAGCAAATCCGCCGTAGGCACAGGTTAAGGCCAAAATAGCCGGCTCGCCATTTTTGGCGGACAGAAGCTCTTTCGCCGCAGGTTCGATACTATTGACCGCCTGCTCCACGTAAGGCGAGCGGAACTTAATGGCATAAGCCGGGCAGATGGAGAGACACAGGCCGCAAGACTGGCACTGTTTGCTGCGGATGGAGACCTGGCCGTCCTCGCCGATTACCGGGACGTTATAGGGGCAGATGCGCACGCAGGTGAGGCAATTGGCGCAAAGTTCTTCAATGCGCTGGGCGCCGGCGTAGCAGGTAAGGCAGCGGCGTGCCTCGCATACCGCGGTAACGGTGTCATAGCCAAGTTCCGCCTGCTTGAAATGCTTGACCCGCTCTTCCGGGGTAAGCATGGGGATCACATTGCGGGGTACTTTTTTGACTTCGGCTAAAACGGCCTGATCAAGTTGTTCGATGGCCGGCACCTCTTCCAGGGCGGCGCTGTCGAAGGATTTTCCTTCAAGGTAGCTAAGGATGGCCTGAGCAGCCAGTCGCCCGTTGGCCATGGACTGAACGGCAGTGCCGGGACCGGTTACCACTTCACCGCAGGCAAAGACTCCCTCCCTGCTGGTGGTCATGGTACGGTTATTAAAAACGATGCGGCCGCGCTCGTCCACTTCGATTTCTTTGCGCACCGGTTCAGGATCTCCGCCCTGGCCGATGGCAAAGATGACTACATCGCCTTCGATGAACTGTTTGCAGTCCTGGTTAAAGGAGGGGTTGAAACGACCTTCAGGGTCAAATACACAGGTGCATTCCACTGCTTCCAGGCCGGTAATTTTGCCGTTTTCGCGGAGAATGGCATTGGGACCCCAGGAGCAGAACATTTCCACCCCTTCTTCTTTCGCTTCTTCAATTTCCCAGTCAAAGGCGGGCATTTCTTCCGCCGATTCAAGGCAGGCCAGCTTTACTTTACCCGCCCCGCAGCGCAGCGCGGAGCGGGCCACGTCCATGGCCACGTTGCCGCCGCCGATAACGATGACCGTGGGGCTTCCGGTAAATTTGAATCCTTCCCGCTTAACCTGTTTCAGGAAAGGCAGGGCGTAATAAACTCCTTCTCCTTCGACGCCGGGAATATTGAGGCCGCGGCTGACGGGCAGCCCCAGGGCCAGCAGGACGGCGTTATAACCTTCTTTTTGCAACTGCTCAATGGTCAAGTCGCGCCCCAGTTCCACGCCAAATTTAAATTCCACGCCCTGGGCGGCAATTTCTTCAATATCCTGATCGATGACTTCATCGGGGAGGCGGTAGAGGGGGATATAGTGGCGCACGGCGCCGCCGGCGGACTGTTCCCTGTCGAAAACAGTTACCGCCACACCCAGGCGGGCCAGGTCGTAGGCAGCGGTGAGGCCGCTGGGACCGGCGCCGATGATGGCTACCCGGCCTTTAGAACCTTTGGACGCCGCCGGGGGCGGCACGGCAGCCTTACCATTTTCCACAGCGAAACGCTTCAGCCCGCGAATGGAAAGGGGTTGATCCACGTTATTACGGCGGCATTCGTCTTCACAGTGGTGAGCGCAGATAGTGCCACAGACAAAGGGTAGAGGGTTGGTTTCTTTAATTATCGCCAACGCCTGATCAAAGTTGCCGGTGGCGATAGCCAGCAAGTAGTCACGTACTCCCTGATGCAACGGGCAGGCAGCCTGGCAGGGGGGATAAGCATTTGCTGCTGCGCTGACCTGGTTTTGGTGCTCAGTCACTAATATCACTCCTCACTACAAATTTAACGTAAAATTAGACTAGTTTTTATAATTCGCTGTAAAACTAAATATTCCTGTTAATTTAATACGATTTATTTCACGAAGCAGGTATTATTTTCATAAAGGAGTCCCGGCCCACCTGTCGAATACTGTCGAAGATCATTCGATGATTATCATTTCAGCATCAGTCCTTTCCTGAAATTTACCAAAAATTAACCAACTTTAGACCCGACAGCTAGGAGGTACACATGTGAACACCCTCAAGAAGATTTTAGCCGGCATATTAATCATATGCTTTTGCGCAGCCGTTTTCAACCCGGCGGCGGTTTCAGCAGAGGAGGAACTGGAGCTGTCCGCCAAAGCGGCGGTGTTGATCGAAGCACAAACCGGCAAGATCCTTTACGAAAAAAACGCCACGGAGCCTTTGCCGCCGGCCAGCCTGACCAAAATCATGACTTTGCTGGTAGCCATGGAAGCGCTAAAAAGTGGCCGGGTCAACTGGGACACTCCCATCACCGCCAGCCAGAAAGCCTGGGAGGTCAGCGATTACGGCAATACTTCGACCATGTTTTTAAATATCGGCCAGCAGGCCACTTTTCGGGAGATGATCAAGGGCATCGCCATTGTCTCGGCCAACGATGCCTGCGTGGCGGTGGCCGAGCACCTGTACGGTTCGGAAGCCGCCTTTGTGCAGCAAATGAACCGGAGAGCGGCAGAGTTGGGGCTGGAAAATACCCATTTTGTCAATTCGCACGGGCTGGATGATCCCGATCAATATATGAGCGCTTTAGATATTGCGCGCCTGGCCGCTTACTTTATTCAAACCCAGCCCGAGGCCGCCGCTTTCCAGGCGGAGCGGGAATTTACGTTCAACGGTATCCGGCAGTTCAACCGCAACCCCCTATTGGGAAGCTATCCCGGAGCGGATGGGGTCAAGACCGGCAGCACCCCCCGGGCCGGTTATTGCCTGACCGCAACCAGCAAGCAGCAGGGAATGCGCCTGATCAGCGTAGTGTTAAATACCCCCGGCCTGCGGGAGCGGGGCGAAGACAGTGAAGTGCTGTTAAATTACGGTTTTCGTAATTTTAAGCTGGTCACTTTTTATGATGCCGGCGAGACGGTGGCCCATGCCACGGTAAGCCGGGGCCGCCAGCGGGAAGTGCCGCTAATGGCCCGGCGGCCGGTTGCCGCGGTAGCCCCCCGGGAAGACGAAGACTACAACATTGAGCAGGTGCTGCTCCTGGATGAGGCGCTGGAAGCGCCGGTGGAAGAAGGCCAGAGCGCCGGCACCATCCAGTTAATCGACCCTGAAGGGAAAGTGATCGACGAAGTAGAGCTGTTGGCCGCGGCGAGCGTGGAGCGGCTGGGCTTCTTTAGTTCCATCCTCAGAAGTATCGGTGATTTCTTTTCGAGCCTCTGGGACAGGGTCTGGGGAAATGAGAAATAAGGAAATACGGGAGGGCGGCGCGCGGCGCCGCCCCCTTTATGACCGGCGAAATATACACATCTGAAACCGCCTGGTGATGTGCCTTTTCCCGCGGGCGCGGCATACCGCGTCCCTGCATTAATCCTTAAAATTTTCGTTACTGCTCAGGCTAACGACTATTTTACTTAAACCCCCTCTCCCTAACCCTCTCCCTAACCCTCTCCCACCAGGGGAGAGGGAATTGCCGCTGCCGCACTGAGCACCGCGAATACAGAAAACAGACCGTTAACCGACTCCCTCCCCCCTCGTGGGGGAGGGACAGGGCGGGGGGCGTAACTTTTTTCGGCCAAAGCCAGTCAGCAGACTTCCTAGTCCCCCTCTCCCACCAGGGGAGAGGGAAGCAAAACAGCCCGGTCAGGGTAGTTGCTTTCAACAGGTCGTTGGAACAGCCAAGTAGATATGCAAATTTTCAAAGAACAGAAACACGGGCGCGTCACACCCGCCTCAACATTGCCCAGGGCAGGCTCTGCAGTTCTATTCCAACTTCCTACTTCCAATTTCAAACATCCAGAAGAGCCCTGGCCGCAGCCAGCCTGGCAATGGGAATCCGGAAAGGCGAGCAACTGACGTAGTCCAGACCGGCTTCGTGGAAAAACTCTACTGATGCCGGATCGCCGCCGTGTTCACCGCAAACACCCAGTTTTATGTCCGGCCTGCTGCGGCGGCCTTCCTCGATGGCCAGCTTCACCAGCCGGCCCACCCCTTCGCGGTCAATTTCCATGAAGGGATTCTCCGGGAGTATCTTTTCCTGAAGATAGAAGGGCAAGAATTTTCCTTCAGCGTCATCCCGGCTGTAACCAAGAGTGGTTTGCGTGAGGTCGTTGGTGCCGAAAGAGAAAAACTGCGCCACTTCGGCCAGTTGGCCGGCCACCAGGCAGGCCCGGGGCAGCTCGATCATTGTTCCGATCAGGTAAGGCAGATCCCGGCCCGCTTGCTTGAGTACTGCGGCGGCGGCCTGCTCAACCTCTTCTTTCATGCGCATGAGCTCCTGGCGGTGCCCCACCAGGGGGATCATAATCTCCAGTCGCAGATCCCCGGGGGCCATCCCTTCTTCCAAAAGCTCCACCGCTGCCTCAAAAATGGCCTGCACCTGCATGCGGTATATTTCCGGGTAGACTATTCCGAGGCGGCAGCCGCGATGGCCGAGCATGGGGTTCATTTCGGAAAGCGAGCGTACTGTCTGCAGCAGCGCCTCTTTCTGCTGCAGCAGCTCCTGGTCTCCCTTCTCCCGGCGCAGGCGGTCCACTTCCAGCAGCAGAGCTTCGCGGTTGGGCAAGAATTCATGGAGGGGCGGGTCCAGCAGCCGGATGGTTACCGGGTAGCCGGCCATCACCTTGAAAATTCCTTTAAAATCGTTCTTCTGCAGCGGCAACAGGTCGGCCAGTGCTTCCTGCCTCTCTTGCAGGGTTGAAGCCATAATCATGCGCTGCACCAGCGGAACCCTGCTCTTTTCCATGAACATATGCTCGGTGCGGCAGAGCCCGATTCCCTCGGCACCCATTTCCAGGGCGCGGCGGGCATCTTCCGGCGTGTCGGCATTGGCCCTCACTTTCAAGCGGCGGATCTGGTCGGCCCAGCCAAGCAGCTTTTTAAACTCCGGGGAAAGCTCCGGGTCAATCAGCGGCACCTCGCCCAGGATCACTCTGCCGGTGGAGCCGTCAATAGAGAGGATCTCTCCTTCTGCGAATTCGCGGTCATCGATATAAAAGCAACCTTTAGCCTGATCAATGCGTAAACTCTCGCAGCCGCAGACACAGGATTTGCCGATACCCCTGGCTACCACCGCGGCATGGCTGGTCATGCCGCCGCGGCTGGTCAGAACACCCTGGGCGGCGTAGATGCCGTGAATATCGTCGGGAGTAGTTTCGGGACGCACCAGCAGCACTTTCTCACCCCGGGCCGCCTCGCTCTGGGCCCGGTCGGCGCTAAATATCACTTTGCCGGAGGCAGCGCCGGGAGAGGCCGGCAGGCCCCGGGCGATGACCTCCAGCCGGGCTTCCGGGTCGATGCGGCGGTGCAGCAGCTGCTCCAACTGGTGGGGATCAACCCGCTGCAACGCCTCCTCCCGGCTAATCATCCCCTCTTCCACCAGGTCCACCGCCACCTTAACCGCCGCGGCGGCGCTGCGCTTGCCGGTGCGTGTCTGCAAGATATACAGTTTTTTACGCTCGATGGTAAATTCAATATCCTGCATATCACGGTAATGGGCTTCCAGCTTGCGGCTAACCTCCATAAACTGGCGGTAAAGTTCAGGCATAAACTGCTCTAGCTCGGACAGGGGGCGCGGGGTGCGGATGCCGGCCACCACGTCTTCGCCCTGGGCGTTTACCAGAAATTCACCGTAAAGTTGGGCTTCTCCGGTGGAGGGGTTGCGTGTAAAAGCCACCCCGGTGGCACTGTCGTCGCCCATGTTGCCGAAAACCATGGCCTGCACATTTACCGCGGTGCCCAGATCATCAGGGATGCGGTTATTGCGGCGGTACACCTGGGCCCGGGGGTTATGCCAGGAATCAAAGACAGCCCGCACCGCCTGCAGCAACTGCTCCCGGGGATCTTCCGGAAAAGGAGTGCCAGTTTCCCGGCGCACCACCTCGAAAAATAAGTCGATGACCTGCTCCAGGTCTTCAGGGAGAAGCGCGGCGTCACTGTCCAGCCCGCGGCGATCTTTAATGTCATGAAGGATATTTTCAAAATGATAGTGATCGACTTTCAGGACCACCTCGGCAAACATCTGGATAAAACGGCGGTAGCAGTCCAGGGCAAAGCGGCGGTTGGCCGTTTCTCCGGCCAGCGCTTCCACCGTTGCCCGGTTTAAGCCAAGATTCAGAATTGTATCCATCATTCCGGGCATGGAGATGACCGCTCCGGAGCGGACAGATAACAAAAGTGGCGCTTCACTGCCGCCAAAGCGGCGCTGCGTCTGCTGCTCCAGCAGCTTTAAGTTATCTTCCAGTTCCTGCGCCAGCTCCGGCCAGATTTGCCGACCCCGGGTAAAGTAAAGATTACAGGCTTCGGTGCTGACGATAAATCCGGGCGGAACAGGGAGGCCGAGGCGGGTCATCTCGGCCAGGTTCGCCCCCTTGCCGCCAAGCAGGCTTTTCATTTCTTTGCTGCCCTGGGAAAACTGGTAGATCATCTGCTCCCTGCTCATTGTTCTCCTCCTCTAACTATCTGCAAAATCTTGTTGGCCACTTCTTCCACCGCCTTGTTGGAAACGTCGAAAACCCTGCAGCCCAGCTTGCGCATAATCCGCCGGGCATACTCCAGCTCCTCCGTAATCCGCTCCATGGAGGCATAGTTGGCGTGGGCGTCCAGCCCGAGGTCATTGAGCCGCTCCATGCGGATGGTCCTCAACTGCACGGGATCTATGACCAGGCCGATTATTTTTTTATTGGAAATCCAGAAAAGCTCCTCCGGAGGCTCCACTTCGGGGACCAGCGGCAGATTGGCCACCAGCACGCGGCGGTGGGCCAGGTACATGCTCAGGGGGGTTTTGGAGGTGCGCGAAACCCCGATCAGCACCACTTCGGCCAGGAGCAGGCCGCGCGGATCCTTGCCGTCATCATACTTAACGGCAAATTCCACGGCGGCGATGCGGTGGAAATAATCCTCGTCGAGGCGGCGGATCCGGCCCGGTTCCAGGTAGGGGGTGGTCTGCATGACCCGGGCGAAGGCCTCCATGGTCGGCCCCAGGATATCTGCCGTGGGGAGGTCAAGCCGGGCCGCCTCCTCTTCCAGGAAACGGCGCAGCTCCGGCAGAACCAGGGTATAGGCGATAATGCTTTTCTGTTTTGAAGCTTCGGCAAGCACTTCCCGGATCTGGGAGATGTCGTTGATAAAGGGGACGCGTTGCAGCTCAACCGCGTTGCCCGCATTGTACTGGCTGGCCACCGCCTTGACCACGAATTCAGCTGTTTCCCCGATCGAATCTGATACGACAAATACAACAGGCTTTTGCGGAGAACTACTCAAATAGTGCAACCTCCTTAAGCTAGCGGACCAACCCGGCCAGCACGCGAACCAGGGTAGTTTTCGTTACTTTTCCGATCAGCTTCAGCCTGCCTCCCGGCAGCTCCTTAACTACCGGCAGAGCATCCACCTCGTTGTCAATCATTTTTTGCGCCGCCTCCAGCACGTTATCTTCCTGGTTTATGGTAATTATATGCGGCAGCCGCGTCATAATCACTGTAACCGGCATTTTGGTCAGGTCGGCGGCGCCCAGGGCCGTTTTCAGCAAGTCTTTGCGCGAGATCACTCCCTGCAGGCAACCTTCATCGTCCACGACAAACAAAGTGCCCACATCTTCAACAAATAAAGTAACAATGGCATCGTAAACCGCAGTGTGTTCGCGCACCACCGCCGGCACTGCCTTAATCTGGCCAACCTGATACTGTTTCAGGTGCTCAACGACCAGGTTGGAGGCGTCTTTGCCGGTATAGTAGTAGCCGACCCGGGGCCGCGCCTCCAGCATGCCCGAGGTGGTCAACACCGCCAGGCATGGCCTCAGGGCGGCCCGGGATACATTCAAACGGGCGGCAATCTCTTCTCCGGAGATGGGGCCGGAGGACTTGACGATTTCCAGAATATCTTTTTGCCGCTGGGTTAAACCGATATCCTTCACCCCGTTTCAAAAACAGGCTACCCCATTCTTAATAAAACAGGTAGATAGTATATACTATATGCAGCGGCACAGTTCCTTCCTTTTAAGTTATTAAGTTTATTAATTAACAGAGCCTTGCAGCAGGGCAAAGTCAGCCACGCGGTTAAATAGCTGCTTCAGCGCCAGCAGCAGGTTGAGGCGATTCTGTCTAAGCTTTTCGTCCTCCACCATGACCATCACTTCATCAAAGAAGCGATCCACCGGCCCGCGCAGCTCCTGCAACAGCCTGAAACAAAGATCATAGCGGCCCTGCTCCTGCTCCAGGAGAAAACGGGGTTTTATTTCCAGGAAACGTTTATACAGCTCTTTTTCAGCGGGGTTTTTGAGGAGGCTCTGCTCTACCGGGCCGCCGGCGGCTTTGCGCGCCAGGTTGGCCACCCGGTTATAAGCGGTAAGGATATCGGCCAGGACCGGGGAGCGCAGCAGCCCTTCCAGGTGCCGGGCGCGCCGGTAGAGATCCGGCACCGAGGTAAAAGGCACCGCCAGGACCGCCTCCACCACGTCGTACGATAAACCTTTCTCCTGGAAAATAAAGCGCAGGCGCTGGTTGATAAATTCTTGCAGGCTCTTCAGCAGAAGGGTGCGCTGATCCGGCGTTAGCTTAAGCTGGGGGCTATAAAGTTTTAAAGCATCTTCAGCCAGCTCCACCGGCGAGAGGTGAAGCTCCCGCTCCAGCAATATGGCCACAGCGCCCTGGGCCTGCCGCCTTAAAGCATAAGGATCCTGGGAGCCGGTAGGCTGCAGGCCTATGGCAAAGCAGCCGGCCAGGGTGTCGAAGCGATCGGCCAGGGAGACCAGCGCCCCTTCAACGGTTTTCGGGACGGCATCGCCGCTGTAGCGGGGCAGGTAATGTTCATAGATGGCCACAGCCACCCTTTCATCTTCTCCGCTGAGGCGGGCGTATTCCCGCCCCATCACCCCCTGCAGCTCCGGAAATTCGCCGACCATGTGGGTGACCAGGTCCGCCTTGCACAGGTGGGCGGCCCGCTGCGCCGCCTGAAGCTGCTCCGGCGGCAGCTTCAGCCGCTGCCCGGCAGTGCGGGTTAACTCTACCAGGCGCTGCCTTTTCTGCTCCATGCTGCCCAGCGCTTCCTGGTAAATAACAGACTGCAGTTGCTCGCCGTAGCGCTCCAGGGGCTGCTTGCGATCTTCGTTGAAGAAAAAGCGGGCATCGGCCAGGCGGGCCTGCAGCACTTTTTCATAACCTTTGCGGATGTTGTCATGGTAGCTATTGTTGCTGATGCCAAAAAAGAACGGCAGCAGGGGCGCTCCTTCTTCAGGAGAAGAGGCTACGGGGATATAGCGCTGGTGCACCTGCATGGTCGTAATTAAGACTTCCCGGGGCAGGTTCAGGTAGTCCTTGCTGAAGGAGCCGGCCACCACAACAGGATATTCCACGAGAAAGGTAAGCTCATCGAGCAGCGCCTCGCTCAGCAAGGCATGTCCGCCGTAACGGCGCGCCGCTTCTTCCACCTGCCGGCGGATGGTTTCGCGCCGCTGCTGCTGATCAAGGATAACCTTGTTTTCCTGGAGGCAGGCAAAATAATGCTTGGCATGGTCAACCCGGTGGGGGCCCGGCGCCAGGAAGCGGTGGCCGTAAGTTTGCCGGCCGGAGCTAACTCCGGCAAAAGAAAACTTAACCGTCTCGCCGCCGTAAAGAGACAGCAGCCAGCGGATGGGACGGGCAAAACGAACCTCTTTGCTCTCCCAGTACATCGGCCGGGGGAAACTTAAACGGCGCAGCAGGGCGGGTAAAATATCGGGGAGCAGCTCTGCAGTGCGGCGGCCGGCGATCCTTTTCAGGGCCACCACATAGGCTGCTCCTTTGATCTCTTCAAATTGAATCTGGTCGCCGGAAAGGCCGTGGCTGCGTAAAAAACCCTGCAGCGCGGGGGTGGCGTTGCCTTCGCTGTCATAAGCCCGGTTGCGCGGCGGCCCTTTGACCTTTTCCAGCAAGTCGGGCTGTCTTTCATCGAGGCTGCTTACCAGCAGGGTTAGCCGCCGCGGCGTACCCCAGGCTTCGATATGGCTGTACCCGAGGCGCTGCTCCTGAAGCAGGGCCGCCGCCCCCTCCTGCAACTGCTCCACGGCACCGGCAATAAAACGGGAAGGAATTTCTTCGCAACCGATCTCCAGCAGTAAATCATGCGCTGGCACAGGCGGCACCTCCTTTAATTAACGGATAACCGGCCTTTTCTCTCTGCAGTAAATATTTTTCGGCACAAAGCCTGGCCAGGTTGCGCACCCGGCCAATATAGCCGGTGCGCTCGGTGACGCTGATCGCGCCCCTGGCTTCCAGCAGGTTAAAGGTATGGGAGCATTTTAAAATATAATCGTAAGCGGGAAGAACCAGCTCCAGTTTCAAAAGGCGCTCGGCCTCGGCTTCATAAAGATTGAACAGGTTAAACAACAGTTGCACATCGGATTGATCAAAGCTATAGCTGGAATGCTCCCATTCCGCTTGCTGAAAAACATCGCCATAAGTAATCTGGCCGGTCCATTTCAGGTCGAAAACGTTATCACAGTCCTGGATGTACATGGCGATTCGCTCCAGGCCGTAGGTCAGCTCCACCGGAACCTGCTCCACATCGAATCCACCGACCTGTTGAAAATAGGTAAACTGGGTAATCTCCATGCCGTCCAGCCACACTTCCCAGCCCAGGCCCCATGCGCCCAGGGTAGGCGATTCCCAGTTGTCTTCCACGAAGCGGATGTCGTGCTCGGCGGGATCAAGGCCCAGGTCGGCCAGGCTTCCCAGGTAAAGCTCCTGGATATCGGGCGGGGCCGGTTTCATAATGACCTGGTATTGCAGGTGCTGGTAGAGGCGGTTGGGGTTTTCGCCGTAACGGCCGTCAGTGGGGCGGCGCGAAGGCTCCACGTAGGCCACGTTCCATGGCTCCGGGCCCAGGGATCTAAGAAAGGTTGCCGGGTTCATGGTGCCGGCTCCTTTTTCCACATCATAGGGCTGCCAGATTAAACAGCCCCTGGAAGCCCAGTAGGCCTGCAATTTCATCATAATCTCCTGCAAATCCAATTCTATCGCTCCCTCCTCATAAATATAAAAACCTCGGCGTCCCGGTATAGGGACGGGAGGTTTACCCGCGGTTCCACCCTATTTGGCTTAAACAAGCCCTCTCTACAACTGCGGCATGGGCTTCGGAAATCCCGTTCACCGCCCGCACCTGCCGGGCTTGCACTCTCCCCGGCTCGCTTTAAGGCACCTGAGCAGCGGCTACCTTTTCCATCATAGCCGGCCTGATATCGGTTGTAGATTTATAGTAGCAGAATATTTCCACCAGTGTCAACTGCCAATGAAGCCGTAGCCGGCGATCCCCCTCGCTATTTGTTCCTCTCCCGGCGTTCCTCCATGGTGCAGGCATGGCCGTCCTGGCGTTCAAGGGATTGAATAATCGGGAAGGTTTGCCGTGGACGCAGCAGCATGCCCCATAACCTTTTTAGTCATCGCCGGCGCGGTTGCCGGTTTCATCATCCGCTGATGCGCTTTTCTGATCGTTTACCTCGATCGAGCCATGGGCTACCATGAGCCCGATGACCCCTAGAGCGGCCAGCTTGGGGAAAAGGGCCGCCCCAATGGCGCCTACGGTTACAGGGATTTCGGCCAGGGTCTTCTCTTTTAATTTAATTTTAACCTTTTGCCGGTGCAGTTCTCCGGCTACCTGGCGGGCCCGGGTTAAAAAATCCTTTCCTTTTTCCGAAAAAGAGTGCAGCGTATCTTTACTGTTCTCTTCCAGGTAAACCAGGGCTTCAATCAAATCCCCGCCTGTTTCTTCCAGCAGCTCTTTGGCTTCGCGGTAACTGATGTTGGCCCTCATCCTGAGCTGATCTATAGCCTCCAGGGAAATCTCCACCGCAGCAAGCACCCCCTTTATTCTATTTTAACGATTCCTCCTTATTTTATCCCCATCATTTGAACAGCTTTAGCAGGCTGAGGGCCCGTGATTCGCCGATATCGAGATGATAGCGCAAAAAAGTTCCGGTCAACCGGCCAAGTTCATGGCTCTGCCCGCCCTGGGGCCGGATTTGCTTTACCTGCTGCAGCGGGGCTTTTAACAGCCTGCGGGCCAGGGCTACTGTTCCGGGCTGCACCGTGAACCTGTCTGCCGCATGGCCGCAATCCCCGCAGAGCAGCCCGCCCTGCCGCGGGCTGAAAAAGGAGGCCGCCGCAGAGCCGCATTGCAGGCAGCCGTTTAAATGGGGACAGTGGCCGCTGAAATCCAGCAGTTTCAATTCAAAGGCACGCAAAAAAAGCTGCGGATCGGGCTGTTCGATCAGCCGGCGCCAGCCCTCCAGCAGCAGATTGCAAATCTCCGGCGCCGGCCCCTCGCCGCTGACGACACTTCCGGCCAGCTCGGCCAGGTAAAGCCCAAGGGGGTAGAGTTCCGGGTGATCGCGAAAGTAATGAAAATGCTCTTTTACCTGCTGCCCGGTCAGGGTGGCAAGGTTGCGGCCCCGATAAAACTGGTAGTGGCCGTAAGTGAAAAGCTCCACTCCCGCGGCCAGCTTGCTCATGGTTTTCCGGGCGCCCCTGGCCACTGCCGTAAATTTCCCCCGGTCCCAGGAGAGGAAGGTCACCAGGCGATCCGCCTCTCCCAGGGGCCGGCTTAAGAGAACCAGGGCATCGGTCTTAAAGCTGCGCTCTGTCACGTTGTTCCTCTCCGTTAAAGCTGATCGTAGCCCAACTGCTGCAAAGTCCCTTCCCGGTTGCGCCAGTCTTTTTTAACTTTTACCCACAAATTGAGGTACACTTTGCGGCCCAGCAGCGCCTCCAGTTCGAGGCGGGCGGCGCTGCCGGCCTGTTTCAACAGTGACCCGTCTTTGCCGACGATGATCCCCACCTGGGATTTCCGCTCCACGTAAATCTCGGCCCGGATATCGATGAGTTCCTCTTTTTCCCGCAGGGACATCTCTTCCACAACCACGGCAATGGAAAAGGGAATCTCTTCGCGGGTGAGATGAATTAATTTTTCACGGATGATTTCTGCGGCGATGAAGCGCTCCGGCTGGTCAGTGACCATACCGGGGGGGTAATACTGCGGGCCTTCTGGAAGGCGGCTGATTAGCGCTTCCACCAGCTCTTCAAGATTACGGCCCTCTTTGGCCGAAACAAAGAAGTGGCCGCTAAAGGGATGAAGCTCCCGGTACAGGGTGCTGTTTTGGTTCAGCTTTTCCGGAGGGCACAGATCGATTTTATTTAAAACCAGGAAAACCGGCCGCTTGAGCTGCCGGAACAGCGAGGCCAGATGGCGATCGCCCGGCCCCGGCGCCAGGTGAGCTTCCACAATGTAGCAGAGGATATCCACTTGATTAAAGGTCCTGATGGAGGCTTCAACCATGGCCGCGCCCAGTTTATGCCTGGGCCGGTGCACCCCCGGCGTGTCGATGAAAATAATCTGGGCTTCTTCCCTGGTCAGGATGGCCCGGATGCGGTTGCGGGTCGTCTGCGGAGTACCCGAGACGATGGCCACTTTCTCCCCGATGAGCGCATTTAACAGGGTTGATTTCCCCACATTGGGGCGCCCTACCAGGGCTACAAATCCGGAGCGATGCATGGACAGCTCTCCTTGAGTTCGGTGTTTATGATTATCTTCCCCTTGCTATTTTATAAATTGTATCTAGATTATGCCTTGCTGAAATAATGACGTCAACATTTAGGGCCGTTCGCCAGGCTGAGCCCCTTTTTTATTTGCCGCGTCTCAGGCGCTAATTATTGCTTACAACAGCCGTCTCCTGTGTTATATTAGACTGGGACCCTCAAAAAAGTATTGGGGTGAAAAGGTCATGACCACAAGACGCCAAAGGTTGCGCATGTTCGGGAAAACCTTGCTGGTAAAGCTTTTTTCAAGTTTGCAGCGTTTTCCGGAGACCCTGCTCTGCTGTGCCGCCACCGTTACAGTGCTCATGTTTTTGGTTCACGGAAAGCCCGGCCCAGACGGGGAGCTTGAAGAATCGCTGGGCCGGCTGGCGGCAACGCTGGCCCTGGGCATCCCCCTCTCCCTCTCGATCAAGGTTTTCTTTGAAAGAGCCAGGTTTCTGAAAATTGCCCTCAAGATACTTATTTACACGGCCGCAGCGGCCGGGCTGGCACTCTACTATTTCTTTTTGCTGCCGGATTTCGGCTTCGTTTCCGTGTCGCGGTATGTGGCAATCAGCCTGGCCCTATACCTGGCCTTTACCTTCATCCCTTATTTTTATCACCGGCCAAACTACGAACTTTATGTGATCAGGCTGGGCATCAGCTTCCTGACCACCTACGTCTTTGCCGCCATCCTCTTCGGCGGCCTTGCCGCGATGCTGGCCACAATCAACTACCTCTTTTCAGCCGGCATCTCAGAAAAGATCTATAGCGATATCTGGCTGATCGTGGCCGGAATCTTCGCGCCGGCCTTCTTCCTGGCAGACATCCCCGCGGGGGACCGGGAAATTGAGCCTGAAAGCTATCCTAAGGTGATCAGCGCCCTATTAAGCTACATCGTGGTACCGCTAATCCTGGCCTACTGCGCCATCCTCTATGTTTACTTTATTAAAATAGTGGTGACGCGGCAGTGGCCCGAGATGATGGTCTCGCACCTGGTCCTCTGGTATGCCATCATCAGCACGCTGGTGATCTTCTCCCTCCATCCCCTGCGGCAGGCCAACCGGTGGATTAATGCTTTTACCGCTTACTTCCCCATACTGATCCTGCCGCTGCTGGGGATGATGTTCACCGCCATGGGCGTCCGGGTAGCAGCTTACGGCATCACCGAAAACAGGTACTTTGTGCTGGCCGCGGGCCTATGGATTACCGGCTCCATGCTCTATTTGATCCTGGCCAGGAGACCCAGGACTGTGTTTCTGCCCGCCTCGCTGGCCCTGGTGGCCATCCTGGCGGTTTGCGGGCCCTGGAGCAGCTATACCGTTTCGGTGCTCAGCCAGAGCCGCCGTTTTGAAAAAATGGCGGCAGAGTATAACCTGATCCAGGAGGGCAAGATTGTCAAGCCTGCCACCGCCTTGCCCGATGCGGTGCAAAGAGAAATAAGCTCGATCATCCTTTATTTTGACCGCCGCCACGGGCTGGATCACCTCCAGGCGCTGCCGGAGGGGTTTGAAACTGACCAGATGGAGGCCCTGTTCGGATTTCCCCTCTATCCCGACTACGAACACCTCGACAATGGTGACCTCTATTTCTATTATCTCCTTAACAAAGAGGAGTCATTTTGGGATCTCTCCGGCTTTGATTACTTCATGCATATTTCCCCGGACAGCCGGCACTACCAGGCAGATGATCTGGAGGTGACCTATTCTCCGGAAAATCATGAGCTTAAAATCAGGTACCAGGATCAGGAGATCTATGCCCAAAATGTGGCCGAGGTGGCCATAAAACTGCACCGGGATAATGCCCAAAAGAGCAACAGGCGGGAACTGTTAGCGAAAGACGAGCTGACTTTTCTGGATCGCCGCGAAAACCTCAAGGTGCTTTATGGATTTACCCAGTATGGCGGCCAGGAAAATCTCTCTTCGGGTGAAGTTATTTTGCATTACCTGGAATTCTATCTTTTTGTAGGCCTGGAGGCGGAAGAAGATCAATAAATGCTGCCGCGGCCCGGGGAAGGCCAACCGGGGAAGGCGGCACCGCCAATGTACTGACAAAAAAAAGGCCGCGGCCTGGGGCTCGCGGCCTTTGACCTGCCTTCCGTTCATGTTTCTCAACCGCGGGTTTAGCAGCCACCGCTTTATCGCTTATGGCCATGGCTAAAGCCGCCTGTTCCGGCTTGCTGCTTTTATTTGACAAATCTTTGAGCCCTTAGCACCATGAAAATTATTCCGCCTGTATAAAGCAGGATCACGGCGAAAAAAAGATGAGCATGCCAGAGAGAGCTGGCCACTGCCCCTGCCAGAAAGAAAGACCCCAGGATAAAAGCGCAGTTTCCCATAAAGCTGGCCAGTCCGGCAATATCCACGTTTTGTTGTTTATCTTTTGGCATGGTATTGTAGCCGGCTATGAGCCAGTACTGTTTGCCGTATTTAACGGCTGCGCCAACGGCCAGCGAGATTACAAAAACTAGTATGCCTGTAAGAATCACCCGGTTCACCGCTTTTCATAGTCCCTGGCTATAACTGGCGACCTGAACCCGAAAACCGTAACTTCTTAGCCGAAATGAAGGCGATTCCTAAACCTTTTTCTACCAGCTACTGCCCCCTAAGCACCGTCTTCACATCCAGCACCGGAGTGCCGTCGATTAAATCGAGGCCGCGCACGACCAGGACATTCCCTTTCCGCTCCACCAGGTCCACCATGGTGTGAGAGATGGCATTGGGGCGAAAGGGCGAGCGGCAGGCAAAAATGCCGTAAACTTCGCCGCCGCGGCCGCTGCGCTCTTCTTTCAGGACATAGCCCCGGGCTTGATGCAGGTAGCCGATGATAATGATTTTTTCTTCTTCTTCAATGCGGTAGAGGCCCTCTTCCATCTCCGGCGCAATAATAACCCTGGAGAGGTGATCTTTATAACCGCGTTCAACCTCTTCGGGGGTCTTAAAGTCGCTGGATACGTAACCTACCGGCCGAAAAGGCACCGGCAGCATCCAGAGCGCCCCATGTTCACCAAAGCTTTCCCTGCTTCGAGCCAGGGCTTCACCGCCAAAAGCATCAGGGAGCAGCCGGGTCAGGGGGCGCCGCACTGTTTCCCCCTGCAGGTTGCCCATGATTACTTCCAGGTCGCCGGCAAACTCCCACAGCACCTGGCGGCAGGCGCCGCAAGGAGTTGGAGGCGGCGAACAGTCGGCCACCACGGCTATCTTTTGAAATTGATTATAGCCATAATGGACCGCATTCCAAATCGCCACCCGTTCTGCACATACAGTCAAACCAAAAGAGGCGTTTTCCAGGTTGGATCCGGTGATCACGGCGCCGTCTGCGGTAAGCAGGGCAGCGCCCACGGCAAAATTTGAATACGGCGCATAGGCCCTGACCCGCGCCGCTCCGGCAATTTCCAGCAAAGTCTCTGTGCTAATCATCGTTACGGCTCCTCTAAGCAATTTCAAATGCAGATTACAAAAATGAGGTATTCTGTATCCTGTCTTCCCTACTGGCTGCTGCGCACATAGGCCGGCAGGATAAGCGAATCGGAGCGGCTGATCTCAAAGCGAATGCCCCTTTTGACTTCCATGCTGGTCCGGATGATATCAAGCCCGCTGATCAGCAACTCGGAGTCACCAATTGCCTGAATCTCCACCGGATTAACCGTGATCAGCTTATCGTTAACCTTGATTAAAGAACCGCTGCAACGGATCGAGGAGGTCACGATCAGGCGCTGGCCGCCTACGGCTATGCCCAGGGCGCCGGAACCGAACAGTTCGTTGACCACATCCCTGATATCGGCATCATGAATGATGGGATTGGCGGTGGTGCCTCCTTCTTCATCATACATATGCACAATAATCCCCGATCCGGTCATCTCAGCCAGGCCGGCAGCCACCCGCAATTCGTGATAGCGCAGGCGCAGTGCATCAAGCTCCTCGGTAAGGGATTGCAAATGTTCAGCCGGGTTATACGGTGTAACCAACCGGGCTGTGCCTTCGGACAGCTCCATTTCAATGGAGCGTTCGCTCAATTGCCCCCGGGCCACGACCTCTTTAATTTTAGCCATGGTCGCCGGGAGCAGGTAATTGTCCGGAATAGTATGGATAAGGCCCTCGTTAATCCGCAGCGAAAGGTGCAAGCTATCCCGGGTTTTCTGGACGTTCTGATCCTGGTTGACCAGCGCCACAATTTCATCAAAAAGCTTGTTTTCCGCTTCACGTAGAATAATCTCCTGGATGCGCCGGCCCTGGTTTAAAATGATTTGGGTTAATTCGTCACTGCTTGTAGCCACTTCCACATCATAATTGAATCCGGCCAGCGCCTCCTGGACCGCCGGCTGGTTGAGCACGTTCAGCTCTGTGGCCAGGCGGTAATTGTACTCCGCCAGATCCCGGGCTACTTCCTGCTTGTAGTCAAACCGCCTGGAAGCGCTGGGATAAGCGTTGTTGAAAGCGCGAAAGATTAAGATCACCAGGACCGTATTAATAAGCAACAGCAACACAACGGCCAGCTGGTATTTGTATTTAACCCGGTTTAGCCTGGATAACATGAAATGATAGACCCCCATCCCGAAATAATCCGGAAAAAGATTAGACGAAAACAGTAAAATACCCTGTTAATAAATTGGTAAATATTTGTTAATATTATTTAACTTCCCCAGGAGGAAAAAAGGTGCCATAACCGCGGGGCGAAGATAAACAGCCCTGCTATTACCGCAAAAATGGCGGTCAGCAAGACTGCTCCGGCAGCCACGTCTTTGGCGATATGAGCCAGTTCATTCTGCTCGCGGGTACATAGATCCACTGCTTTCTCTACGGCAGTATTAAACGCTTCCGCCACGAGCACCGCACAGATCACCGCTGTCAGTAAAAGCAGTTCCAGGGCGGTAACCTTTAGCAGCAGCGCCGCCAGTAAGACCAGCCCGCCAAAGACGCCGTGTATGGTCATATTGCGCTGGGTGGCAAAACAGTACTTCAGGCCGGTAAAAGCATCCCGCAAGCTGCGCCAAACATGCCTCATCCTGCCAGCCCCTTCCCGGCCTGTTCTACCAGGTTGAGTATTTCCAGTTCCCTTTTATGCATGGCCTCGTAGCCAGCTTCATTTTGATGATCATAACCGATCAGATGGAGCAGGCCATGGATGGCCAGGATCAATATTTCCCGGTGCAGGGAATGCCCCGCCTCTGCAGCCTGCGCGCCGGCCTTGTCCACGGAAATATAAATATCTCCGAGCATGAGTTCCCCATTCCTGGCGGCGGCCGGGCCGTCCTCTTCCAGCATGGCAAAAGAGAGCACGTCAGTCGGAGCATCCTTGCCGCGGTATTGCCGGTTTAAGCGCTGCAGCTCCCGGTTGCCGGCCAGAACAATGTTGATCTCCCCGTCTTCCAGGTTGCATTCTTTTAAGATCAGCCGGGCGGCATAGGTTAGCCCGGCCTGCAGGCGCTCTGGAACCGGTTTATGATCTACCAGGTTATGAATAGAAATGCTCACCTGGAAGCGCCCCTTTCAACCTCTGCCCTCAGGTCTATTTCCGGGTATTCTATCCGCGTATGGTAGATACCGGACATGATATAGACGAAAGAATCGCCGATCTGGTCAAGCTCTTTCAAGGTCAGGTTGCATTCATCCATCTGGCCGTCATTAAGCTTCTCCTTGATGATGCGGCGGATAAGCCCCTCGACCCGGCTGCCGGCCGGCTTGGACATTGAACGCACTCCCGCCTCCACGGCATCGGCCAGCATGATAATGGCCGCTTCCTTGGTTTGCGGCAGAGGCCCTTCGTAACGAAAACTTTCCTTGGACACTTTGCCGGCTCCGCAGCTTTCCACCGCCTGCTGGTAAAAGAACGAGATCAGGCTGGTACCGTGATGCTGCCGGATAATATCCTGAACCGGCTGAGGCAGCCGGTGTTTGCGGGCCAGCTCCACCCCATCTTTAACGTGAGCCCCGATAATCAGGGCGCTGAGATTTGGAGAAATCTTCTTATGCGGGTTCTCGCCTGAGAGCTGGTTCTCGCTGAAAAAGTAAGGCCGCTTCAATTTACCGATGTCATGATAACAGGCGCCGACACGGGTTAACAGGGGATCGGCCTGCACCGCCTCCGCCGCCGCCTCGGCTAAATTGCAAACCATCATGCTGTGGTAATAAGTGCCCGGAGCCTTGCGCAGCAGTTCCCGCAGCAGCGGCCGGTTGGGATCCGACAGCTCCAGCAGAGTGATGGCCGTGGTCACGCCAAATCCGCTCTCCAGGTAAGGCAACAGGCCGATGGCCACCACCGAAGAAAAAATGCCGCTGCCGATCCCGGCCACCAGGCCGGAGCCCAGTTCCTTTAACAAGCCGTATTCCAGGCTTAAATTACCGGTCAGCAAAAATATGGCCATAATGACGGCAACATTGGTGCCCGCCACGTAAAGCCCCGCTTTGGCCAAATCGCTGCGCTGGCTGACCCGGGAAAGGGCATATACAGCCACCAGTCCCCCCGCCAGGGCGACAATGATATAATTCATTTCTCCGCCGGTAATCAGCCCGGTCAGGATGGCAAACATGAGGTTCATCAGGACGGCCAGTTTATAGCCGAACATAACCGTGATCAGCATAACCCCCATGGCCACCGGGATTAAATACCCGGAAAAATAAGTGGTGGCAATGGTCAGAATCAACGTCACCACGGCGACTAGGCCCAGCAGGGTTAGCAGCGATAAACTGTTATAAACATCTTTGACAAATATGGATAAATATATGCCCGTTAATACAAAAAGAATTGCCAGAATTAAAAACATTCCGATATAGCCTGGATAATCGGCATGCCTGCCCCGGATCAGGCCCAGGCTTTCCAACTGGGCCAGGTGCTTTTCGGTGACCAGTTCGCCTTCGCTGATGATCAGGGTATCGCGCAGGAGCAAGACCGGCTCCACTTTCTGGCGGGCCGCCTCCCTGTTGCGGACGGTGGCCTCGGGGTTGGCCAGCATATTGGGCTTCACCAGGGGGGCAAGCAGCTTCTCCGCCGCCCGCTTCATCTCCGTATTGAAGGGGAAAAGAGCGATTTCCTGGTTAAGATGGCGCTGCGCCGTTTCCACCCCGGCTACCTTAATGCCCTGTTCAAAGACGTCTATGGTTATTTCTTCCAGGCGCTGGCGCAGCTCATTGAGTGTCGCTTCGTCGGCGTCGAACAGGACGGCCAGGGTGGCATCCGGCGTTTCTTGATCCAGCAGCTCCCGCAAGGCCGCGTACTTCTCCTCAAGGGATAGTTCCGGGTCCTCCCGCAACTGCAGCAAAGTGCTAAAAAAGTTTTCTATGGCGGTCAAGGCTTCTTCCAGAACTTCGGGCTTGTAATCAAAGACATCGGGAACCGCCTCGGCGGCGGCCCGGCGAAGCTGCTCCGTGGTATATTCGTCAATAATGTCCCGCGGCGCAAAAATGGTCTTGGTGCTGGGGCGGCCCAACTCCAGGTGGACCCGGCCGGGCATGCTTACCAGGATCAGCAGGGTATAGATGACGGCAAAAACTGCCGTCGCCAGGATTAATTTCTGCACGCGTAAATCTAGCGGGATATATCTTTTTAAAAAAACTCTGAGCGAGCTTAGTTTCATGAGATTAATTGCTCCCTTTACGGGCCTCATAAGACTCATAAGCCTTAATTATTTTCTGAACCAGGGGATGGCGCACCACGTCTTTTTCCGTCAGGTAAATGAAGGAGATCCCTTCGATACCGTCCAGAATACGGACTGATTCTTCCAGCCCGGAGCCGCGGCCGCGGGGCAGGTCAACCTGGGTAATATCTCCCGTGATCACCGCCTTTGAACCAAATCCTAACCGGGTCAGAAACATTTTCATCTGCTCGGTAGTGGTATTCTGCCCTTCATCCAGGATCACAAAAGCATCGTCAAGCGTACGCCCCCGCATATATGCCAGGGGCGCTATTTCAATTATACCCCTTTCACGGTATTTTTGAAAGACTTCCACCCCGAGCAGGTCATAGAGGCCGTCATAAATCGGGCGAAGATAAGGATCCACTTTTTCCTGAAAATCTCCCGGCAGAAAGCCGAGATGTTCGCCGGCTTCCACGGCGGGGCGGGTCAATACCAGGCGCTGGATCTGCTTGCTTTTCAGGAAATCCACCGCCATGGCCAGGGCCAGGTAGGTTTTTCCGGTACCGGCCGGACCGATGCACAGGACGATATCGTCATGGCGCATCGCTTCCAGGTAGCGTTTCTGGCCGAAGGTTTTAGGCCTGATCTGCTTGCCGCGGTGGGTAATCAAAACCAGATCGCTAAACAGTTCTTTTAAACCTTCCCCGTTGCCATCACGGGTCAGCTTTAACGCGTATTCAAATTCACTGCCGGTGAGAATATGCCCCTTGCGAATCTGGCTTAAAAGAACCTGGAACATCCGGTAGACAGGCTCAACTGCTTCCGGCGGCCCTTCGATGGTCAGTTCGTGGCCGCGGGGGAGCAAACGCACGGGGAACTCCGATTCAACCAAAGTAAAATGCTGGTCGTATTTACCCAGCAACTGCACGGATTCGTCCCCACTTTCCAGGGCAACTATCCGGCTGGTGATCCGGTCACTCAAAAAATAATCAACCTCCCTGGTGGCTAAGGGTTAAGCGGGCGGTATTCGGCGATATTTTCCAGGGTTTCCGCCACGGCGCGCACATAATCCTGCGACTGCTCCCTGAATTCTTGAAAATAAAGCTGCTCTACCTTTACTCCCTCCGGAAGCTGCCGCTTGAGCAGCTCCATCGCCCGGTCACGGGACTGCTGCAGCGCTTCGCTTTCAGATATTACCTTTTCTGTAATATGCACCTCGTGGTAGACCACGGTGACTAGTTCGACAGGGAGGGATAGATTCCTCCATCGCCAGCGCCATTTTACGACTTCTTGCCTGGATTTGTCAAAGGGGCTTTCCGCCGGACCGAACAGGCGCAGGCTCTTGCCGGGCCAGGATAGGAGATAACTTTTAGTCGATGCACCGGTGTCAATGTGCTGCGGCACAACCCGGTTTATGGGGGCTACCGCCTCATACCAGACCCGGGCTTCAACCTCGCCCCTGGCCCTTACCGGTATAGCCTCAGGTTGCTGTTCCTCACCGGGAGAATGATCGGGTACTACCAGGGCTCCCCTGATCAGCAAGTCTCCTTTAACCACGGTATCACCCGGAGCGACCACCGCCTCGCCATCCAGGACGAGGACCCGGGTGATTAAACCATCCTTGGCCGCGACCAGGTCCGCCGGGCCGCGCTCGATTTCCGGTTCGGGCAGCTGCTCTACAATTTCAATCAGCGCCAGGGTGCCGCGCAGGCGAATGGAGGCCCAGGTGATATCGGGATGACGGCGCGCCAGGGCTTCTTCCAGCCCGGCCAGATCCAGGCTGCGCTTCCAAACCCCCGGCCGGAGCCCGAGCTGTCCGGCCAGCTCCAGCACTTCGGCTTCATCGATATGCTCGGTGCCGATGATCCGGACCTGCCATACCACGGCGGTGGAAAAATAGAGGGCCGCGCCGAAGATCAGCACACCGGCCACCAGCCCCCAGCGGCGGCGCAGTCTCAGCTTCCAGAACGGCAACCCCGCTTTGCGGACAATATGCAGGCGGCAGCGGGTCTGCCGCACCAGGGGGCGCAGGGCTTTAAAAGAACTTAGATTAATGCTCAGTTGAGCTCCTGAAGCCTGTCTTTTTAAATCCCAAAAACCAATCCCCCGGGCTATGGCCAGATTAAGAAGCCTCTCGACACCTCGTCCCCTTAAAGAAATCACCAGATAGCCGCGGCAAAAGCGCCACCAGTTTATTATAAACACGCCCGTTCCCCCCTATACGGTTAAACCTCGTAGTCAATCCCCTCGATGGTGCCTTTAATTAAAAGCTCTTCGGCCATAAGGTTTTTAATCTGCAGGTTGCTTCCCCTGATGATAATTTCGCCGTTGTTTACCCCGATGCGGATGCGGCTTTCATCGTAAGCGATGACGCCGCGGTGATTTTCCAGGTAAATCTGAACATTTCCCACCAGGGTCAGGCGCGGCAGATCCAGCACTACCTCCCGGGGCAGTTCAAACATCTCGGAAATGATAGCCTTAAACCCGCCTTTATCTTTCTTTGCGGTCATCGTCATACAGCTCCCGTAAGGCATACTTTAATCTCTATAAATCTATGCGCCGGGAGCACGAATTACGACAAAGTAGGTGCTGACAAAGGCCGCGTTGAATCACGCGGCCTTTTCAAACAGGGAAATTCAGGAGGATAGTGGGGTTTGTTGACAATAAATTAGTTAAGAAGTGATATATTCACGTAAACGGGTACATTCTATCATTCGCGGTAAGGTTTTTAAAGTAAAGACTTTGCCTTTAGTCGCAATTATTAGTTTTTTCATATCCTCACGACGCACTCCGAATCCACGCCCAGCTATGCAGGCAATTACTTCAATATCATGAAATTCTCCAGAGTTGCATATTTCTGCGAGATGCTGAATCCTGGTTACTTTGTCTCTGGCTGTGCCGTCATCTTCTGTTACCTTTGCTTCAATAACAATTTGAGGGTTAAATTCACTGGGAATTATAAAATCTGGTGCCTGGTCAAAACCAGGAATACGTTCAGCTCTTTTTGTTTTCCGGTAACTAATACCCGCACCGACAAGCAGTTCTTCAATAGCCGATTCCAAACTATCACCTATAAGTTCAGATACTGAATCTCTATGACCGGCAAAAGGACGTCCCATAAAACGTTCATATAGTAACATTGCATATGGAACGCCAATTCTAGACAAGGTTTGAAGTGAATGGATTCCATCTGATGTATCTGCTTTATCAAGACGATGAAGGGTATTACCATTGACTTCTGGGGCTGGATTTGTTAATAAATTGCATGCAATATCAATTAAAGCGATAAGCCGTTTTTTCATGGCTTCGGTAATCTTAATAGGCGAGGTTGGGTTTAAACGAATTGAACGATCCAAAGCACGCACAAAATTCTGACTTACCGAGACACCTGATCTTTGAGTAGCCAAATAACCCCACTCTGAAGGGGTAAAACCAAGCATGGTACGTAGCACAATTAAGGTAATCGGTTCTTTACAGGCAATATTAATTATCTCCCCGGTATTCCACTTACTAAACTCCATAGTAACCATTTTCAAGGCTTCATATCCTTTTTCAAATTGAGCATATTCAATAAAGCCTTTCCCTTTAGGCATAGTTAAAAATTCCGATTCAAGAGAAGAGAATATAGGCGTAACAAATTTTTCTGGATTAGATAATATTTCTTGAATTGATGCTTCAAAAGGATATTTCATCAAGAGGACCTCCATATCCCATTTGAGTTTCCCAAATTTGTACTTTGTTTAAGGATAGAACCTCGTCAGAAAAATATCTTTGCACAGAAGACCATCCACCTATATTCTGAATGAAACAATTAACTCTTTCCAATTTATCATCAATAGAACTATCAGAATCCCATTCTTTGCGTAAATTCCATACCGCAAGCCGAATTAAATGCCCGTAAGTGATACATCTAATATCACCAAGTGCAAGTTTAATTCCTCCTGATTTCAAACGTTCCATATCTTCTTGAACAAGAAGTGCTACCCCGGCGGGTGTATTAACAAGGGTTTGAGCCGAAACAACTCCTGTTGAACGGCAAACAAATACTGTATCAATTATTGATGAGCCTGTACCGTTAATATGAATTGATGAACCCATTTCTGCCGGGCAAGGCAGGGTAGCTGAACAAACTAATGACGAATCAAGTAAAGCCACAGCAATAGGATAATATGCTTCAATTTTATTATGATGATAAGTAAATACAAAAGGAGATCCCGGTTTTAAAGCTTTCGCCATATGAGTAAAAACGTTTGTCAGACCCTCCGTAAAGTGCTTAAAACAACGCTCCATAGTACTGTTACCGGTTAGTTCATATTCATTTCGAGTAGTTTCTTTAGAAAAAACATCGGTTTGGTCAACAGCTAATTTTCTCAACCAAACATAACAAAAGTCCATTAATTCTGCATATTGAACGTTCGCAAAGTATGGCGGATCTGTAAAAACAGCATCTAGTGAGGACGTGGGTAAATTTGCCAAAGTAGAGCTTCCACAAACTAATTTAACATTCTTCTTCTTATCAGCACTTTTTTTGAATTCACCAATCCATTCGCCATTAATTCTAACCTGTACTTTTTTATTACCAATTATTTTTGTTTCAAATGGTCTCTCGCAATATTGCTTTGCCCGAATGTATTTATCAACAATATTTACCCAGCCTCCACTTCCAATAACACTCCCATTATCATCGTTTACTAATCCTAATATGTTTGATTCACATTGTATTAATCCTACCGGAAAGCCATGGACTGAAAAAATGTCTAAAGACTTAAGTGCTTTAGTATCATATCGGCAAAGCATATTTTGATATCTTGTAAGGTCTGAAATATTTGTGGCTAATGCATTTCTTATGGGAATTATGGAAACGTTTTCTATTAATTGACAAAGCAACTCGAGGCCCAAAAGTTGACGTTTATTAAACATTTCCTTATAGTATGTGTAACCCCAACGGAACAATCTATCTGTTTCGTCACCAGGTAAAATTTTCTCTTGTGGAACAAACCTTAAATCTGTTTGATCCAACATTGATGACGCGATAGCATAATTGTTCAGATCGTTTAAATCCGGTTTCTTAAAAAAGCGACCCCTATGTTGATTTTTGCATTTAGAACAATGATATTCAATAGCAATCATCCTATGTTTTGGTTTACCTTGGGTCTTATCTGGAAAAATATTGTTATTTCCACAGTTTGGACATAGACTCCGATTTCTTAGTGCATTTCCTTTAACAGTTAAAAGCCGGTTGCAATTGAAACAGTAACCCGGCTTTTTTTTATCTGAGACTTCATTGAGTTCTCCACATGAGGCACAAATGATAACACAATAAGGATGCCTAATATTATCGGCAATGAGATAACCAGGAAAAAGATCATATGCCTTTCCACACTTGGGACAGCGGTAAGTTTTAACCCATAAAAAATATTTAACATGAGCTTTATTTTTACATTTCTCACATATAGTCTGGTACAAATGTCCAATGTTTCGTTTCAATTCCAAATATATGTATCGTGCTACCTCTTTATATTGTTCTAAATTAAGGTGAGCTAATTCCTGTTTCACAATCCAATATGCCATTGGATTTATGTCATAGCCGATTATATCGCAACCAATTCTATTGGCCTCAAGTAGAGGCGTTCCTCCTCCCATAAAGGGATCAGCAATTATTTTTCCATCAATATTATGAGCTTTAAAAAAAATATCTTTGAGATTTCCCTCAGCAAACTCTGATAACAATAATCCTCTAAACAATGTTCCAGGCCTTCTAGCAAACCATTTATGTACAGCAATAACGGGACGGTAATTTTGCTGTATTTGCTTTTCATGTAAAGCAAGGTTGGCGATAAAAGAAACATCAAATTTTTTCTCTATCATAATACTTGCCTTTCTATCTGTTAAACTATTCTTATTATTCTATATAACATTTATAATGCCTGGCAATATCATTGTTTTTTATGATATCATCTTATCATCGAACATTTGTTCATGTCAAGTAAGACAACGATTATCATAATACAGGTCATGACTTAAAATGTCTGTAAAAAGGAAATAAAGGCCTGGGCGTCAAAGGTGGTAATTGCCAAAAAACCACCGCCCCGTGAAGGGCAGTAAGGAGCCCAGACCTTATGACAAGCATACCACCAACCGAACGTATTT
>JAKPEE010000157.1 GCA_029552125.1 Bacillota bacterium
ATTTCTGGTGGGTATAGCGGAGGGGCCACACCCGTTCCCATCCCGAACACGGAAGTTAAGCCCTCCAGCGCCGATGGTACTCGGGGCGCAAGCCCCCGGGAGAGTAGGTCCCCGCCAGAAAACTATTTCAAAAAGCCCGGCTCGAACGCCGGGCTTTCGCTTTTATCCAGCAGCACCCCACTTCCAACTTACGCAATTTATGACAGGCAGCCTTATGACAAAGGGCCTTCCTGCTTTCAACCCGCTTGATCTACCGGTTTTTCCTCCAACATCCCACTCCCAACCTCCAACGTCCGCAGTTTGGAACAGATTCCTGCTGAAAAACTGTTTAAGATAGTCTTCTAAATAAATAATAAATATAAAGAAATTCTCTTTTTTTAGTATCGGGACATTTTTTTTATCCAACTTCCTACCTCCAACCTCCAACTTCCGCCTTTTATGAGGCAGCGGGAAATTAAGTTTTAAGTTTAATGTAACATTCAGGGTGAGCATTTCGTTATAATTGGTGAAAGTAGTAACCGGCCGGAAAGAAGGTTTTTTTGTGATAGACTTTCGAGGATTAACCAGAGGTGAAGAAGGCTTTGAAAAAGCAATTGAGCAGATCTGCCTGGCTACGTGGGAACCGCTTTACCGGTATATTTATTACCGGGTGCAAAACCGGGCCGAGTCAGAGGATATTCTGCAGGAAACCTATGTTAAGGCTTTGACTTATTTTCAAGAGCATCAGGTTCCGCGTGAAGAGGCGCTAAAGTTTATGAAAGCAGTGGCCTTGAATGAAATGCGTGACCGCTGGCGGCGCAAAAAGAGGCAGGGGCTGCCGGTTCATCTTGAAGCGATTAACCCGGAAGAAGCTGCCGCCAGGGATCAGCAAAACATAGTCACCCGGCGCCTGCTTCTTGAAAATGCCTTGCAGCGGTTAAGCGCGGACCAACAGGCTATCCTGGATTTACGGATCATCAAAGGCTATTCGGTAGCCGAGACCGCCAGACTTGTCGGAAAAACAGTAGCCGCCGTGCGCACCGCGCAACACCGTGCGCTACATACTTTAGCACAGCTCCTGGAGCAGGATGACTTAATGGAGGGAGAGGTATAGAGATGGATATTGAAAAGAGAATTTCCGACTATATTGATGCCCTGAATGAGGAAAGAGAACCTGAAGAAAAAGAGGAAGCATCTCCCGATCTGGAAAGACTATTTAAGACAATCAGGCTCGTCCGGACTTTAAAAGAGCCGGCCATGCCTGATCCCGCCTACCCGCAGCGGCTCGTAAAAATAGTAGCCGGCCGGTTAAACGGGCTTCAACCTGGCAGTTGCCGCTCTGCCAAAACAGGCAAGGAAAAGGCGGCTCCGCGCCGCTTTGGCCGGCGCTTTTGGACACCCGCGGCGGCGCTGGCTGCCTGTTTGCTCCTGGGGTTTTTACTGGTAACCCGGGCCGGCCTATTTAAAGGCGATACGGTGTACGCCATGGAAAAGGCTGTAGCCCGGCTGGCCGGTTATCAAGGTGTTCTGGAAATTCGCTCGGAAAATGCGGCAGGGGAGGTGTGGCTTAACTGCCGCGTAGAAATCTGGTCGGATAGTGAGCGGTATGCCGTGCGGCAGGAAGACGGCACCTTGACTGTCAACAACGGCGAGCGCAAATGGCAGCTCTCGCCGCAAAGCAAGACCGTAACTGTGCAGCCGCTGCTGCCCGACAGCATGGGTTTTGACCTGCGGGATGAGGCGGCCCGCGCCAGGCAGTACCCGCACACTATTGCCGGTGTGGACACGGTGGCCGACCGCAAGGCGACCAAACTTGAAATAACGCCGCCGGGAGGGCTGGCCTATTACCTGTGGATTGACGCTGAAACCAATCTGCCGGTGCAACTACAGACAGCAATGCACAATGCGCTGCAAACGACCTATACTTTTGTCAGCTTTGAGCCGAATGCCACGGTGGACCCCCGGCTGTTTGTCTATGAAGTGCCTGAAGGGTACACCGTGGTGGAAAGCGATCCGGGGGTGCTGGTAGCGACAGTGGAGGAAGCGGCTGCCATCAGCGGGCTGGCGCCTTTGTTGCCCCGGGAAGCGCCGCAGCGTATCCTCGCTTTCCCGGACCGGATCGTTATGGATTATGGCGATACTACGATTGTGGAATTAAAGGCTACCGGTGTTTTCGAGCCGGAGGCTACCGCCGCCCTGGGCAGCGCGGCCGGCGGTCCCCTCGAAGTGTGCTGGGAGCGGTTGCGCTGGCGGCAGGAAGGCCTGGAGATCGCGGTCGAGGGACCGCAGCGGTTGGAACTGGCGCGCCAGCTTACCGCCGACTTGACTTTGCCTGATCCAGACGCGGATTTGACCGGTAAAGCCCGGGTGAAGGTCCCGGTAGACTATGAACTGGCACGGGCGAACCAGCAGCAGGTTGACGGAGGCAGCAGCCCCTGGCAGCTCGATCCCCTGCAGGTTGCTCTTACTTTTGTCAATCTTTTGGTAACGCCGGAGGGCATCACCGGTGAGCCGCAGATAGCGATGACTTCCTTTTCGCCGGTTGCCAATAACGGCGTCGAGGCGGTGGTTGCGGTTGACGCCGGCCCGGTGCAATACGTCTACCTGAAACGCCTGATCCGGCAGGACGAAAGTGGGATCTGGTCCGTGGTCGGATACGATCCCCGGTAAGGATAACCTGCCCGCTCTGTTTGAGGTGTTATTTTGCCCCTCTGGCTCCCCTTGTTCAGAGGGGCTTTTTTCATGAATTATAATAATTGGCTAAGCAGGCAGCGTATCATTAAGCGGTATGATTTTACGACACAACCAAGGAATTAGCCCCGGCAAGGAGAAATATCTAAAGTAAGCCTGTTTGTCCGTGAGAATTTTTTAAAAAACGGGAACTTCTGGCATTGCTTTTTTATCTTTATATTATACTGCAGGCATGGATGAAGAGGTGGAAAATGTGCCGATCCTGGAGCTGCGGAATATTGTCAAGAAATATCGTGTCGGCAAAGAGGTTGTCACCGCTTTAAACGGTGTTAATCTATCTGTCGAAGAAGGGGAGTTTCTCGCCATCCTGGGGACCTCGGGCTGCGGGAAGACAACCCTGCTCAACGTGGCGGCGGGGCTGGAGAAACCGACCCGCGGCGAGGTTGTTTTTCGCGGCGTAGTGCTGAATAAGTTAAAAGAAAGCCAAAAAGTACTCTTTCGCCGTAAATATATGGGTTTTATCTTTCAGTTTAACAATCTTATACCCATTCTGACGGCCCAAGAAAATGTGGCCTTACCACTACTGTTTGACGGCGTGCCGCCGCGAGAGCGGCTGATCCGCGCTATAAGGGAGCTCGATCGCCTGGGCATTAAAGACCGGCGTTTGCATAAACCGCTGGAAATGAGCGGCGGGCAGCAGCAGCGGGTTAGCATTGCCAGGGCTTTTGTCCATAACCCGCACATTATCTTTGCCGACGAGCTTACCGGCAACCTGGACTCAAAGACAACCCATGACATTATGCGCTACTTGCAGCAAACGATCCGTGAACGCAAGCAGACCTTCATCATGGTTACCCATGACCGCGATGTGGCCGCATATGCCGACAGAATTATTTATATGATTGATGGAAAAATCGCTTCCGGAGAAGAAGGAGGAGGAGAACAGTATGCATAAAAGAAAAGCGAGTTTGTTTTTATTGGTGTTATTTATTCTGTTATATTCAGTGGGGTTCGCCGGCGCGGCAGATACTACTGATGTAGTAACCATAGTAACCGAATCGCCGCTTGAGATTGAAGAAGGCAAAAAATTTTCCGTTTCTGTCCAGGTTAATCTTTTAGAGGACAATTTTGGGGTAAAAGGCCAAAAGATCACGTTTCAGCTAATCGCCTATTCAGATAAGGGTTCCGAGATTGCTAAAAGTGCTGAGATTAACGACATGAAAATAGGCGAGGAACGAAAAATTATATTATACGGTAAAATTAATAAAGATGGACCGACGGATATATCAAAAATTGAATTTATAATTAAGGGCCAAGATTCCAAAACCTTTCGCGTCGATGCGTTTCCGATCCAGGTACTAGATGATGAGGATGATGAGGAGAAGCCAGAGGCCTTGGGCACGCCGCGGGTGTTATTACAGAATTATACCCTCTCCGAGAGTTCCATCCTGGCCGGGGATATCTTTACCCTCACCCTGTACGTGCAAAATACCAGCACCCGCGAAGTACGAAACCTGAAAATATCTCTGGCTACCATCCCTGCAGAGGACGGCACCAGCGGTACGGTTTTTTCTCCCGTGAACAGCAGCAACAGTTTTTATGTGGAACGAATCGGGGCTAAAAGTACTTATACCAAGTCAATTACTATATTCGTTGATCCCAATGCCACGACCAAAACCTACCTCGTGCCCGTGGAAATACTGTACGAGGACGATCGGGGAGAGTCATACACGGTTTCCGAAATGGTAAATATCCCCGTTTTGCAGGAAAGCCGCCTGCAGGTCCTGGGCGTGGAGGTGCCTCCTACGGCCATTGTCGGGGAAGCCACGCCGGTCACCGCCGAGTTTGTCAACGTGGGCAAGGTGGCTTTAAAAAATGTGCTGGTAACAGTGGAAGGAGACTTCCTCAAGGAAAATGCCTCTTATTTTCTGGCTACTTTTGAAATAGGCCAGAGTGATTTTTACCAGGCCTACATAATCCCCGAGGCCGAAGGCCTGCTGGAAGGCAAAGTGACCTTCCGCTATCTCGACTATACAAACCAGGAAGTAGTGGAAGAGTATCCCTTTTCGATCGAGGTGATGGCCGGCCTGCTTGAGCCGGGCCTGCCGGAGGAGCCGCTGCCGGAAAACCCTCCTTCTTCTATCCCCCGGTTTCTCTATATTCTGGGTCCGGTTTTATTGCTGGCGCTGGTCGCTGCAGGCATAGTGCTCTGGCGGCGGCGCAAAGCAAAGCAGGGAGAGATTTTTAATGAAGAGCTATGATCTGGTAACCCTGGCCAATCGTAACCTGTGGCGGCGCAAAGGAAGGACTTTTCTTACCGTTTTAGGGATGATTATTGGCACTACTGCTATTGTGGTGATGCTCTCCCTGGGTATAGGGCTGGTTGAATCGCAAAAAGAGCAAATGGCCCAGTGGGGCAGCCTGAATATTATCAGGGTGGACCAGGCCTGGTCCTTTCCCGGAGAACCCGAAGAAAACCGCCAGCGCCGGCTAACAGACGAAGCTATTGAAGAAATTAAATTAATTGAAGGAGTGCTTGCCGTTTCCCCCGCCTATGAGGTCGGCGGAGAAGCCATGCTGGGACGGAAAATAGGTTATATTTCGCTCATTGGCATTGACCCCGGCATGATGGAGCTGTTCGAATTCAATCTGGCCCACGGCCGCCTGTTAAATGAAGGAGACAAGTTTAATGTTGTTGCCGGCTCCATGGTCATCAATAGCTTTTATGATCCAAACATGGCTCCCGGCTACTGGGAAGAGCCGCCCCAGAGCGACCCCCTGGAGCTGCTCGATAAACGTATCTCTTTTACCTTGATGAACCAGAGGCAGCAGAAACGAATTTACGGGCTTAATGTTGTCGGTGTATTAAGTGACAAGAGCATGGAGCACGCCTGGTCAGTTTTTGGGCCTCTGTCCGAAGTGAAGAAGATGCGTGACTTTACCATGCAGGGTATGGGCAGTACGCCCGGTGATCCGGGGTTTCCACCGGGAAAAGATATCGTCGTCCCGGATATGCCGCGCGGCGATGCCCGGGCCAGGGAAGAAGAGCAGTATTCCTTTGCCCTGGTGCGCACGGAGGATGTTTCTGTAACCCGGGCCATCAGCCAGGAGCTGCGCGATCGCGGCTTTAACGCTTATTCTTTGGCTGACAGCCTCGAAGGAATCGAGGAGCAGGCCCGGCAAATCCAGGCAGTTTTAGGTGGTATCGGTGCCATTACTCTGTTTGTAGCGGCCATCGGCATAACCAATACCATGGTTATGTCAATTTATGAGCGGACCAGGGAAATAGCCATTATGAAAGTGGTCGGCGCCTCCTTTGCCGATGTGCGTGCGCTTTTCCTGGCAGAATCTTCGATGATCGGAATGCTCGGCGGCGCTTTTGGTATAGGCCTTAGTTATTTTTTATCCTACCTTTTGAATAAATATGTGGGAGCCATGATGAGCCCCGGCATGGGTCCGGAAAGTGCGCCCCTGCAAATTTCTCTGATTCCACCCTGGCTGGTGCTGTTTGCCCTCATTTTTAGTATGGGTATCGGCCTTCTGTCCGGCCTTTACCCGGCCAACCGCGCCATCCGCCTTGACCCGATTACGGCCATGCGCCATCTTTAAAACCGGGCCCAGGTTGCTTTTCTGAAAAATGCGGGCACGGCCTGAATTTAGATGCGGCCAATAATTTGGCCTTAGTAATTTAATTTTGATTTATAAAAAAAACAGTTACTTAATGGTATAGCCGCCTGGGGCATGTAGGATTTTTACCTTAGTTTGTCGTAAAAAAATAATATGGTAGGAATAAGGGTTATTCATAACCGCTTTGTCCTGATTGTTGTTCTGGCGGTGGCCTTCTTTGTCTCCGGGTGCTCCGCTCCGGCTGAAGATGATCTAAACGATGCCGCCGTTTCCGGGAATGATATTGCCGAAATTGAAAAGGAGATGGAGCTTACCCTATATTTTTATGATCTGGCCTCAAGTCAGGAAGAAGATGGCAAAGACCTTTTGCCTATCCGCAGGATCGTTCCGGTGACAGAAGCTTTGGCCCGGGCTACAGTAACCGAGTTGCTTCGAGGCCCCACGCTCAAGGAATCACGCGATTATGGTGTAGGCCCGGTAGTAACCGGGCGGGTGTCGCTGTCTGACATTTACATTAAAGACGGCATCTGTGTAATCCACCTGGATTATGAGGAGCCCTTGTTCAAAGGCCTTCCTGTTTTGCCCGCTGAAGCCGAGTTACTCTTTGTCAAGTCCGTGGTTTATTCGCTGCAATCCATCCCCGGTATTAATGCGGTATGGATTTTTCATCAGGATAGTCCCTGGCAAGGTGAATACTGGCAGTACTATGGTCCGGTAACCGTTCCAGGCAGGGTTCTTGAGTATCAGCTTTATTATCGTAACAACAACTATAGCAATTTCGAAGAATATATCTGGCAGCAAATTATAGCGCCGCAGCCTTATGTTCCGGAAGGGCCGCATCCTTTCCAGGAATATGAAGGAAACAAAAGCGGGCCTTTTTATGATATTATTGCGCAGCTAACCTCTAATTACAGCAACGGGTACGGATCTACTTTGCCCAGAGGCTGCCATGCGGAAAGTTTTAACCTGCATCAAGGTGTTTTAACGATAGACCTTGCCGGCCGCCTGCCGGCTGGTTATCTTGCCACCCAGGTTATGGTCCGATCACTGGTTTTCACTTTTACCTCACTGCCGGAAATAGAGTGGGTCAAGGCCACCATAAACGGTGAAACGATTAGCAATGGGCATATTTTGTGGGATATGCCTCTAAGCCGTAAAGATCTTGATTGATCCCTTACCGGATCAGGAAGGATCACCCCCGGCTACCGGGTTTAGAAAAAAAAAGTCCCGGATAGACCTCATAAAATAGGTGCGGCTAATTTTCCAGGTCAGCCCTGTAACAGCTTTTTTAGCTCAAGCCGTATTGGAGAAAGGCGGTTACTGGTATATGTCTGTATGGCAGTGGGGCCCCTTTAATTTCAGTATATTCAGTATAACCTTTTATGCCGCCGTGCTGCTCGGCCTGGTGATGGTGCTGGTTCAAGGGAAGCGCAAGCACTTTCCCGAGCAAAGGTTGATCGATTTTTTACTCATTGCCCTTGTTGGCGGGATTTTTGGCAGCCGTTTAGCTTATGTGCTGTTGTTTAATCTTGTTTATTACCTGGAGCATCCGGCTCATTTTTTCCGCCTGCAAGATAGAGGCATGAGTTTTTGGGGAGGTGTCTTTTTTTCTATTGTCATTCTAATAATCTGGGGGCTGCGCAAAGAGCTGATTTTAGAGCGGTACCTGGATCTTGCTGCCCCGGCCTTGGCGGTATCACTGGCGCTGGGCTATACTGGAGCGGCGCTTACCGGCCGGGTGATGAAAACAGTTTATCCCTGGGGCATACCGGGCGGTGAACAATATTATCATCCTGACGGCCTTTATATGATTATCCTGTTAATGGCGCTCTTTTTAATTCTCCGGCGCCGCCGGGGGAAGGCATCTTATGAAGGCGAACTATTTATCTGGTTTATAACCGGTTACGGCATTATCAACCTGGCTGTGGAGTGTTTCCGCGACCATGATCCCGTTTTCTCAATTTTTTCTGCGGGGCAGATTGCCTCCCTGGCAGCCATAGCTTTAAGTATATTTTATATTCTGGCCTGGCCTAAAATTTACACCTCTTCTTCCTACCTGAGACGTGTAAGCTTCGGAAAGAAAAAGCAACATCCCCTGTGGGGGCAGATATTTCTCTACCTCTTATTGACCGCCCCCCTGGCGTTTCTTTACTACTTCATTAACTTATCCCTTAATATTTAATAATTTGCGTTTCCATGCTTTCCCGGGCTTCTTGTAGCAGCCGGTCGATCTCCAGGTTTTGTTCAGCCTGTTCTACCCGCGCCAGGTTCGGCCTGGTAACCGGATGGCGAGGAACAAATAATGTGCAGCAGTCTTCAAATGGGCGGATTGAAACAGGGTAAGTGTCAATAGCTTCAGCCTTTTCAACAATCTCGTGCTTATCCAGGGCCAGAAGCGGCCTCAATATAAGCAAGCGGGTTACCGCACTGATGACCTCCATGCTTTCCAGCGTTTGGCTGGCCACCTGCCCCAGGCTTTCTCCGGTGACTATTGCTCTAATGCCACGCTGCCGGCACACCGCTTCGGTGATGCGGATCATCATGCGCCGCAGCAGGATGATGCCCAGCTCTTCCGGGCACCTGGCGCGGATTTCTTTTTGAATACCGGCCACGTTGACCATATGCAGCGGCACAGGGCCGCTATAGCAGGACAAGCGGCGGCATAATTCAATGGCTTTTTCCTGAGAACGCTTGCTGGTAAAGGGAAAACTATGAAAATGAAGCGCTTCCAGGGACAGTCCGCGCTTCATCGCCATCCAGCCCGCCACGGGGCTGTCAATACCTCCGGAAAGAAGCAGCATCCCCTTGCCTGTTACACCCACCGGCAGTCCCCCGGGGCCCTGGACGCTGTTATGGTATAAATATGCCGCTTGCATGCCAATTTCAATAAAAAGGATAAATGACGGCCGGTGCACATCCACTTTTAAACCGGGGCAGTGCTGCAACAGGTGCGCCCCGACATGGCGATTAACTTCCGGAGAGGTAAAAGGAAAATTTTTATTGGGGCGGCGCGTTTCTACTTTAAAAGTGTTCATATGCTCGGGCAGCGAGCGAACTACTTCTACAGCCTTTGCTTTGATCGCTTCCAGCTCCAGGGCTGCCGGTGAAACCTGGCTGAGGGAGGTTACGCCGAAAACTTTGCTGAGGCGGTCAACTACTGCCGCAGTATCATTTTCGGAGCACGTCGCGGTAAAACGGCCGTGCATCCGTTTTATTTGGGCCGGCATATCTTGGACCGCATTCTTCAGGTTTTGCAGCAGTGCATTTTCAAAATAGCGCCTGTTTTTCCCTTTCAGGGCTATTTCGCCGAAGCGTATAAGAATAGTCGAAGACAAGATTTTCCTCCTAAAATTATGGCAGTATCTGCCTTAGTTCTGTTACAGATTTGACGATCTGTTTAACAACCGTATCAATCTCCGCGACGCTGTTCAGGCCCGAAAAGCTGAAGCGTAGTGAAGCGGCAATCATATCTTCGTCAAGCCCGGTAGCCTGCAAGACATGGCTTGGCTGCGGGTGCCTGGAATGACAGGCCGAGCCGGCCGAGGCATAAATGCCCTCTTGCTCTAAGGCCCGCAGCAAAATATCGGCTTTAATGCCGGGAAAACACAGGTTTAACAGATGAGGGGCGCTTCGCCGTGGTGGTGGGCCGTTTACGCTTACCGTCACTCCTGCTTTTTGCAGCCCCTGCAGCAACCGCTCTTTCAGCCCGTACATTAAGTCGTTGTTTGCCTGCATCAGTTTAACTGACCGGCGTACCGCCAGGCCGAACCCGGCGATCCCCGGCACATTTTCTGTTCCGGACCGTAGCCCGCCTTCCTGCCCTCCCCCTTCCAGCAAAGGTTGGAGCATGGTATTGGCTTTAATCCACAGCGCTCCCACGCCTTTGGGGCCGTGAATCTTATGGGCGCTGCAACTGTAAAGGTCCGCCTGCCATCTGTCCAGCTCAACCGGCACCTTGGCCAGGGCCTGGGCTCCATCAACATGGAACAGGGTTTGCGGGTTATTTTTTTTGATCATTGGTCCAATTTGATCCAGGGGTTGAATCGTGCCTATTTCATTATTGACATGGGCCAGGCTTACCAGAATCGTTTGTGCGCTTAGCGCCCGTGCAAGCTCCTCCACCAGGATGTAGCCTTCACTGTCCACCGGCACGTAAGTTACCTTAAAGCCTTCTTCTTCCAGCCTGCGGCAGCAGTTTAACACTGAAGGATGTTCAATGGCGCTGGTTATTATATGGTTGCCGCGACGCCTGTGCCGGTAGGCTGCACCTTTTATGGCCTGGTTGTTGGATTCAGTGCCCCCGGAGGTGAACATTATTTCTTCAACCCGGCAGCCCAGGGCCCGGGCTAAAGCTTCACGGGCTTCCCTGACGATTTTTTCCGCTTCCATACCTTTGGCATGATTTGACGATGGATTACCATAGCCGGTGCGCATTACCCTGGCCATTAATTCAATTACCTCATCATAAGGCCGGGTCGTGGCACTGTTGTCCAAGTAGATCTCTTGCATGCCTGTCAGCTCCGCATCTACCTATTTTTCCTTATGTTACCTCAATTTCCGCATGGTTACAAAATAATAAAAAAATAAACCCGGGTCGCCCCAGGTTTAAGCCATGATCCTTAGACTGATACCACTTCTTTAACGGCCGGAACTTCCTCTTTTAATGCTCTCTCAATACCCTGTTTTAAAGTATAGGTTGACATGGGGCAACCGCAGCAAGCTCCGGTAAGCTTTACTTTAACGACGCCGTCGCTGCTTACGTCAACCAGTTCCACATCGCCTCCGTCGCGCTTTAAGGCAGGTCTAATTTTATCCAGTGCTTTTTCAACTTGTTCTTTCATTGGATCACTCCTTTTTATTTTCCTTCTGACTCGTCCATTATAATAGCAACCCTTTATATTGTAAAGTTTCCTGCCCTTACCTTCCAGGCCGTTAAGTAGATTTTATATTAAGTATGCCCCTGTCATTTGTTAACGATATACCTTTGGGGTATCTGCTTTTATTCTGACTCCTGAACTCTGTATTCAATATTACTGTTTATGGTACAAATAAACGGTCATGACTTAAAATGTCTGTAAAAAGGAAATAAAGGCCTGGGCGTCAAAGGTGGTAATTGCCAAAAAACCACCGCCCCGTGAAGGGCAGTAAGGAGCCCAGACCTTATGACAAGCATACCACCAACCGAACGTATTT